>NZ_JAALCR010000003.1:300000-401607 GCF_011065895.1 Paludisphaera rhizosphaerae
CCGGCCGACTGGCCCTGGAAGTCGACCTGCGCCGGGCGCAACGGCAAGGGTTTCGATTGCAGCAACTTCACTAGCTTCGTCTACAACCAGGCGTTCGGCGTCCACATGAACAGCGACGTTGAACGTCAATCCGAGCTGCGTGAAGCCGAGTTGAACGACGAGCGCCGGGCCGTCCGCATGGAGCGAATCACGCTCCCCGAAGACCATGAGGCGCGTCTCGAAACGCTGCGGACGGGCGACCTGCTTTACATCCTGGGAAAACCGGGAGGGAAGGTGACGCACGTCGTCCTCTGGATCGGCTCGATCGGCCGATCGGGGTCGGGCCTGCCGCTGATCCTGGACAGCCACGGCAGCGGCGTGGAGGACGACCAGGGCCGCCCGATCCCCTGCGGCGTACAGCTCCGGCCGTTCCGTCCTCGTTCGTGGTACGACCGTTGCGCCAGCCACGCGCACCGGATCTTTGAGGACCGCGAGGAACGCGTGGGGGTGCGACGCTGAGGCGACCGGCGAAACCACCCCCGATCAGGGTTCTTCGGCATGGCGGCCGAAGCAGACGATCGTGACGTCGTCGAGCGGCGGTCGATCCTTCAGGTGGCGGCCCAGGGTGCGCAAGATGGCCTCGCCGACCTCCTCCGCGCCGCCGGTCGTCCGGGCGAGGGTGTTTCGGAGACGTTCCGCCCCGAGCGCGCCGCCCGATTCATCGACGGCGTCGACCAGCCCGTCCGAGTACAGCACGACGACCTCGCCGGGCGCCAGGTCGTACAACGACGGCGAATACGACGCATTTCGATCGACGCCCAGGGGAGGGCCGGAGCCGGGGCATTCCAGGGCCTCGATCCGACCGTCGGCGCGGCGGACCAGAGGCGCGGGGTGGCCGGCCGAGGCGAGCGTCAACCGGTGGGTCGCCGGGTCGACCTCGGCCATGAGCATCGTGATGAAGCGGTTGGCGACGCCGGAATCGCAGCAACTCTTGTTGACGTACGGAAGGACCTCGTCCGGCGGAAATCCTGCGCGGGCGAGCAGCCGAACCTCGGGGCAGGCGCCGGCCATGAGGATCGCCGCCGGCATGCCGTGTCCGGCGACGTCCCCCAGACTGACGCACCATCGCGAGGGCGCCTCCGGCGAAGCGTCGGGATCTTCCACGCGCACGTAGTCGTACAGATCGCCGCCGACGTCCTGGGCCGTCCGGTAGAACTCCCAGAAGGTATAGCCGGGGATCTCAGGGCGCGACCGAGGCAGCAGGGCGCGCTGAATCTCGGCCGCCGCGGCCCAGGAGGCCTGCTCGTGCAGCAGCCGGTCGTTCTCGACGGCCGCGGCGATCGGCACGGCCAGAGCTGCCAGAAGATCCAGGTCTTCCTCGCGGAACCGTGCGTTGGGCGAGGCGCCGTCGAGTTGAACCATGCCGATCGGCGAACCATCGCGACCCAGCAAGGGAGCGCAGACAGCCGTGCGGATGGTCGCCGAAAGGCTCTCGCGATCCTTGAAGCGTTCGTCGACGAAAACGTCCTTGATGAGCAAGGCTCGCCCCTTGCGGAGCACCTCTTCGACGATCGTCCGGCTCAGCAGCGGGGGCCGACCCACGGGCCCCCTGACCTTGCGGAACGCCCGCAGCGGGAACGTACCGTCGGGCTCGGCCGTCGCCACGAATCCGCGTTCCGCCCGAGGCAGGGCGGCCAGCAGCCCCCCCAGGGCGTGGGAGAGGCGTTCGTCCAGGTCGAAGGCCCCTCCCAGGGCTCGGACGACCTCAAGCACCCCCCGAAGCGCATCGGCCGGGTGGGCGGAGCGCTGGACGAGTCCCGTCGAGCTCAGGTCGTCGAGCGTCCCCAGGACGGTCGACCGCGCCACCTCTCCGGGCCCTCCCACCCGCGCCGCCGGCTCGTGGAAGATCAGCTCATAGTCGACGATCTTGATGCGTGAGCCCTCGCGCACCGGAGTAGGCTCGAACGGCTTCAGCTTCACGCCGTCGACGAACGTGGAATTCTTGCTCATCAGGTCGACGACGCGATAGGACCCGTCGAACCGACGTTCAATCCGCGCGTGGTAAAGCGAGACCCTGGGATGATCCAGAACCACGCCCACCTGGGGATGTCGGCCGATGTGCAGGTCGGTGCCGCGCACTTCGACGATCCGCTCCGTCCGGCCGTCCCGCAGCAATTCCAGCGAGGCGCCGACGTAATCAGAGAACATGGTCCCCCCCGCCTACAATCCGCGTCCTGCTCACGGAGACGCTCATCAGGCCTCGCCCGCGCACACCACCAGCGCCGCCTGATTGAACGCACGCCGCCGCCTTATATTACCAAGACGGGCAAACGGAGTCTCGCCGCGCAGACCCCGCCGCGACTCATCCAACCGTCAGCTCGCCCGACTCCCCTGCCCCAGCAAATAGGTCTTCAGGAAGAGGACCTCCACAGCCTGCTGGAAGTCCTGGTTCGGCTTCTTGGCGAAGCCGTGGCCCTCGTTCTTCCCCACGACGTACCACACCGGCACGCCGTTCTTCTTCACCGCCGCGACGAGTTGTTCGGATTCCGACAACGGTACGCGGGGGTCGTTAGCCCCCTGGACGACCATGATCGGAGTCTTGATATGACCCGCGTGGTTGAGAGGCGAAACTCGTTCCAAAAACTCGCGCATCTTGGGGTCGCGCTCGTCGCCGTACTCGGCCCGCCGAAGGTCGCGGCGGTAGCCCTGCGTGTTCTCGAGGAACGTCACGAAGTTCGAGATGCCGACGACGTCGATCCCACACTTGATCCGGTCGTTGTAAGTCGTCTGCACGGCCAGCGACATGAACCCGCCGTACGAACCGCCGGCGACAGCCACGCGCGTCTTGTCCAGGTCGGGCTGAGCGGCGATCCAGTCGAGCAAGGCCCCGATGTCCTTGACCGAATCCTCGCGTAGGAACCCGTTGTCCAGTTGGAGATACGACTTCCCATAGCCGTCCGACCCCCGGACGTTCGGGGCGATCACGACGATCCCCAGCTCGTTGATGAGGTAGTTCGTCCGCCCCAGGAATCCGGGGCGGAACTGGCTCTCGGGCCCGCCGTGGATCTGGATCAGCACCGGCCGAGGACCGGTCGACGGCTTCGACGGCTTGTAAACGAAGGCCGGGATCGCCTTGCCGTCGAAGGTCGGGAACCGGATCAGTTCGGGCGAAACGAACGTGGACGCGTCGAGTCCGCCGGTCTCGCTCTCGGTCCAGCGGGCGGGCATGGCGCCTCCGTCGTCCACATTCGTCGAGAAGGCGTCCGAGGACGTCTGCGACGTGGCGAGCGTGAATCCGACGTCGTGAGAGCCGGGGCGGAATTCCAGACCACCGATCTGACCAGGCGGGTGAACGACGCGGCCGATGGTTCGCCCGTCGGCTCCACCGAACAGGTGGAGGACGCTGAATCCGTCCTCGTTCATCACGGCCAGGAGATACTTGCCGTCGTCCGAGAGGTCGAACTCCTCAACGTCCCAGGGGATGACGGCCGAGAGGATCGACTCAACGCCCGTCGCCAGATCGTAGATGGCCAGACGGCGGAACTCAGCGCCTCGATCGGTGGCGTAGAAGATCGACTTCCCATCCTTCGACCATCGCGCGCCGGAGACTGCCACCTTCGGCTCTCCGGCGAGGGGCTTCGGCGTGATGGTGCGGACAGCGCCGGTCGCGACGTCGACGACGTGAAGGTACGACTCGTTGATCGAGATGTATTCCTCGGCGACGACCGCCTTGCCGTCAGGCGACCAGTCCGCGACGTTCCACTGGCCGGAGACCTCCTTGAGCATCCTTTTGAACGCAGAATCGGCCGGCGAGGCCAGGTAGAGGTCCATGTCCTTCCCGTTTCGGGCGTTGCCGCTCCAGGCCAGCACCTCGCCCGAGGGAGACCACTTCACCGATTCGTGACGGCTCTTGCCGTCGGTCAGGCGAACAGGCACGCCCCCCTCTCGACCGAGGAGGAAGTACTGGTAGTTCTCCGCGCCCCCTTCGTCCATCGTGAAGAGGAATTGCCCTCGCTTCGGCCGCGGCGACACACCCAGCACACGCTCGGGAGAGAAGGTCAATTGCCGACGCGCCCCGCCCGGTGAGGCGACGTGGTGGACCTGCATCGTGTCGGCGAACCGGGTGGTGATGTACATCGACCGAGCGGCGCCCTCGTCCCAACCCTGGAAGCTCGCCGACCGGATGTTCTGGTAGCGGTTCAGCGCCGAGGCGATCGACTGAGGGATGGCCGGAAGACCTTCGGCGCGGATCGATTCGGGCACGGGAAGCGTCGGTTCCTGGGCCGAGACGAGATTCGCGAACGCCAGCAGGACGGAGAGCATGAACGTCGAGACGCGCGGCATGAGCGAAGGCTCCACGGACGAGGTCGGTTCAATCAGGGAGCATAAACGAATTCATTCGCGTTGTAGAGGGCCCGACAGAACGCAGGGCCGCCTCGCGAGCGGATCAGAGCGGCGGCGGCCGTCCTCTCGGCGGGATTCGGCGATCTCCCCAGGGCCAGCATGAAGCCGCGCTCCGCCTGCCGTTCGGGATCGGGTCCAGCTTCGGCGGCGACCCGGCGAGCGAAGGCCTCGGCCTGCTGGACGATGAACCCGCTGTTCAGCAGGTCGAGCGCCTGCAGGGCCGTCGTCGACGTGTTCCGCCGGGGGGCGACGAGCGCGGCGTCCGGGCAATCGAAGGATCCGAAGGTCGGGTCCTGGCGACTCCTCGGTTTGAACTGGTAGACCATCCGACGGAAGGCGTCCGGCCCCAGCTCGACGCGTGGCTTGTAGATGGCGACGTAGTTCGAGTTCCGCTCCCAAATGTTGTAGCCGGGTCCGCCCATCTTGGGATCAAGCAGGCCGCTCGCGGCGAGGACGGCGTCGCGGATGGCTTCCGCCTCCAGCCGACGTGGGGTCACCCGCCAGAGGAGTCGATTCTGGGCGTCGACGGCGTGGGCCTCCGAGTCGATCCGCGACGATTGGCGATAGGCCGCGGAGAGGACGATGAGTCGGTGGATCGGCTTGAGCCGCCAGCCCTCGGCGATGTAACGCGAGGCCAGCCAGTCGAGCAGTTCCGGGTGGGAGGGCGCTGTCCCGTTGAAGCCGAAGTCTCCCGGCGTGGCGACGATCCCCCGACCGAAGTGGTAGTGCCAGAGCCGATTCACCATCACCCGAGCCGGCAGCGGATTGGCCGGGTCGCCGATCCAGCGGGCCAGCGCCAGGCGACGTTCCGCTTCGGTGGCGTCCGGCGTCCCCTCCCAGGCCCAGCCGGGCTTCACGGCGGCGATGGCCGACGGCGAGACCTCTCCACCAGGCTGCATGGGATCGCCGCGCCGGAGGACGTGCGTCGGCCCGGGCTGCGCGAACATCGCCGCGTAGACCGAGATCGTCTCCCCGAGGCCGGCGAGTTCCGCGTTGAGTTCCTCTCGACGCTTTCGCAGAGACTCGGCCTCGGGCGCGACCTTCGCCGCTGGCGCCCCCGGCCGATAGCTAGCGCGATCCATCGAGGTCGCGACGACCTTCCACGAATCGGCCGTCTCGGCGGCCTCGACGATATAGTGGATCGGAAGCCGATCCCGATACGAGCCCAGGCGGTCACGTCCCCAGACGACGCGGTCGATCAGCACGGGTTCGGGCCAGGAGACGGTCGCCACCCCGCGTCCCGGCGAATGCGAGATCCAACTCCGCGCGTTGCCGTGGACGCCGTCGTTCAGGTGGACGATCTTGTGAATCGACACGTTGGGAAGCTCTGACGACGCCGACGCCTTCCCGCCGTTCGACGCCAGGGCCACGTTCAGGGGTTCGTCGCCGGCCGAGTAAACCTCCAACTCGTCGATGCACGGCTCGATCGGGTCGGCCGTCGCCAGAATCGTCATGCGGACCATCCGGGCCTTCACGGGCTCGAACCGTTCCACGTTGCGGCGAGGGTCGACCATCGGGCGGGAAGGGGCGTCGGCCTCGGGCCGTGCAAGGGGCTCGAACCGATCCAGCGCCAGGTCGACGGCCGCGAGTTCCTTCCGGACCACGGCCGCTCGCTCACGGCGTTCCTCCACGTCGGGTGCGAGGATCGGCCGCGAGCCGTGGTTGACGCCGGCGAAGACGGCCTGAAGCGCGTAGTAGTCCTTCTGAGTGATCGGATCGAACTTGTGGTCGTGGCAGCGGGCGCAGTTGACGGTCAGACCGAGGAACGCCGTCCCGGTCGCGGTGATGACGTCGTCCAGGTCGTCGACGCGCTGCTGCTTCATCCCCTCGATCGTCGCGTTGCCGACGATGTCGTGTGTTCCGCCCACAAGAAACCCGGTGGCCGATCGGACCAGCCAGTCGACGTCAGGCCCCGCGGGGAGAGCGTCGGCGGCCAGTTGCTCAGCGACGAACCGGGGGAACGGCGTGTCGCGGTTGAACGCCCGGATCACGTAGTCGCGATAAGGCCAGGCGTTCATGCGAGGCATGTTCGTTTCGTACCCCTCGCTCTCGCCGAACCGGACGACGTCCAGCCAGTGCCGCGCCCAGCGCTCGCCGTAGTGAGGGCTGGCGAGCATTCGATCGACGAGCTTTTCGTAGGCGAGCGGATCCGGATCGGCGACGAACGCCGCCACATCCTCGGGCGAGGGCGGCAGTCCGATCAGGTCGAACGAGACGCGGCGGATGAGAGAGGCGCGGTCGGCTTCAGGGGCCATCGCCAGGCCGGCCTCGCGGAGCTTCGCCAGGATGAAGGCGTCGACCGGCGTACAAACGCGGGCGGCGTCCTCGGCGACGAGAGGCGGCGGCACGGGTGCGGCGATCGGCCTGAGCGACCACCAGTCGGCTCCGGCGCGAGGGGGCGTGATCGGCTCTCGTCCGTAGGCGGCTCCCGAAGCCACCCAGGAGCGGAGGATCTCTACCTCCTCGGGCTTGAGGGGCGTTTTCGGCGGCATCTCGCCGGACGCGACCTTCTCAATCAGCGGCGACTCGTCCGGCTTCCCCGGCTCGATCGCGGGGCCTCCCTCGCCCCCCGCGAGCGCCGAGTCACGCCGGCTGAGGTCCAGGCCCCCCTTCTTCGCATCGCCCCCATGACATCGCACACACGAGGCGGAGAGGATCGACGCCGCGTTGGGTGCCTCCCCTGCACATGCGGCCGAGACGATTAGCGACAGGACGGTCGTCGTGATGATCGTGCGCATCAGAATTCATCCCGCCTGATGAGGGCCAGTCGTTCGAGCTGCGCCGCCAGCCACCCCTGGACGCGGTCGACGGTTGGGAATCGGCTGACCAGGACCGCGATCAGCACGGCGGCGACGCCGAGGGCGATCGGGTGGCCCTCGATCATATAGGCGAGCACCGCGAAGAACGCAGCGCCCTCGTTCAGGGCCGAGGCCACGATGAGCTGCGTTTGGAACACCGGCAGGAGGCGGCCGGAGTCACCGGCCGGATAAATCTGTCGCTCGCCCGAATCGAGCAGCTTCGTCTCGTCGAGCGGCGGGCCCTTGGCGATCTGCCGGAGTGCGGTGTCCGTCATGAGCTTGGGAATGGCGAACGACGCGATGACGCTCGTCAAACCGAAGAAGACCGCAATCGCCGTGATCATGGGCAGGCCCAGGATCCCCGGAGTATTGGGATCCAGCGGCTTGTCATCCCGCAGCAGCCCCAGAACGATGACCGAGAAGAATACGACGCCGATCGTCAAGGCAGCCACGATGATCTGCATGACCCGAGTGACGGCCTGCACGCCGTCTCCGTCGTCGATCTTGGACATCATCGAGCCCCCCTTCGCGTTGGTTCGTCAGGCCATGATATCGGGGATGACGTGGCCGTGCACGTCGGTCAGGCGACGGTCGACGCCGTCGTGGCGGACCGTCAACCGCGTGTGGTCGATCCCCAACAGGTGGAGAATCGTGGCGTGCAAGTCGTAGACCTCGGTCGGATGGTCGCGGTCAGCCGGCTTGAAACCCGTCTCGTCGCTCGGCCCGTACGAGACGCCCGGCTTCACGCCACCGCCGACCAGCCAGCTCGTGAAACAGTGTGGGTTGTGATCGCGTCCTTTACCGCCCTGGCTTGAGGGCATCCGGCCGAACTCGGTCGTCCAGAGAACGATCGTGTCGTCGAGCAATCCCGTTCGTTTCAGGTCCTGGATCAGAGCCGAAGCCCCCCGAGCCATTCCCAGAGCCAGCGGGCCGTGGTCGCGGCCGACGTCCTCGTGCGAATCCCAGTTGCGGCGGGGGAAGCCGTTGTCGTTGCCGCTCCAGATCTGCACGAACCGCACTCCCCGTTCCAGCAAACGTCGCGCAACCAGGCAGCGGCGTGAGAAGACGATCGTCTCCTCCTCGGCGTTGATCTCCTTCGGGAACGACGAGGGGACGTGGTCCAGGCCGTAGAGCTTCAAAACCTCGGCCGGCTCCTTCGAGAGGTCGAGCGCCTCGGGAGCGGCAAGCTGCATCCTCGCGGCCAGCTCATACGACTGGATCCGGCCTTCAAGCCGGCCGTCGCCGGGATGAGCGGCCACATGGGCTCGATTGAGCCGGTTCAACGCCGCGACGCCCGCCGCATCGGCCGCGCGGCCGGCGAAGGCGACGCGCTCGTCGGGGAAGAGGTCGGCGATGGGCCGTTTCGCCGAGGGGTTGACGACTGTCCCCTGGCATTGCGAGGGGAGGAACGCGGCGTCCCAGTTCTTCGACCCGTTCGACGCCAGCCCGCGAGGGTCGGGGAGGACGACGAACGCCGGCAGGTCGTCGCTCATCCGTCCCAGGCCGTACGAAACCCAGCTCCCCATCGAGGGGAAGCCTGGGCGGTTGAACCCCGTCGTTTGCAGGAGCGTACCCTGGCTGTGCACGCCCGTCTTGCCGACCATGTTGTGGATGAAGGCGATGTCATCGACCACGGAACCCAGCGGAGCGACGACGTCCGAGAGCATCTTGCCCGTCGCCCCGTAAGGCTTAAAGTCCCAGATCGGCCGCAGCCAGGGTCCGAGGCCGTCCTGGAAGGTCTCCACCTTCTCACCGAAGCTCGACGGCTGGCCGTGCCGCTTGACCAACTCCGGCTTGTAGTCGAACAGGTCGACGTGGCTGGCCCCGCCGGCCATGAACAACTGCACGACCCGCTTCGCCCTCGGCGCGTGGTGCAGGCCACCGTCGGGCCGGATCTTCAGCCCGCCCGTCGCGTCGGCCGCGAGCAGGCCGTCGCCCCCCAGCAGGCTCGCCAGCGCGATCCCGCCAAGCCCTCCCCCGCTCCTCCACAAGAAATCTCGACGGTCCATGATTGTCAATCCACGAAGATAAACTCGTTCATATTGAGAATCACGCGACACGCGCTCGCGACGCCGTGTTCGGCCGCCAGTTCATCGAGCGCGTCCAACTCCTCGGCCGACGGTTGGCGGGCCAGCGCCAGCACGAACGCCCGCGTCACCTGCGCCCGGCGTTCACCGGCCGACGCGGCCCGATCGGCGAGAGCCTTCGCGGCGGTCAACATCAGGCCGTTGTTGTACAGGGCCAGCGCCTGGAGCGGCGAGACCGATTCCCCCCGTCGGTCGACCTGCATCGACGGATCGGCGCAATCGAGGACCGTCATGAACGGCTCGGGCCGCGACCGCGCCAGGAACCGATAGACGGCTCGACGGCGGATCGTCGGATCGTCGGGACGCATCAGCTCATATTCATAATGCGGCGAGTGTTCGGGACGCTCCAGCACGAAGTCGCGGAAGGGCGGGCCGTACATCGACGGGTCGAGCATGCCCGAGACCGACAGGGCCGCATCGCGAACGGCCTCGGCCTCAAGCTTGCGGCGGGGCGACCGCCACAGGTAAGCGTCGTCGGCGTCGATCGTGGACGAAGTCGGCTCGTCGGCCGAGGTTTGCCGATAGGCCGCGCTCGTGACGATCAAGCGGTGCAGCGTCTTGAGCGAGCGCCCGCCGTCGCGAAACTCGACGGCCAGCCAGTCGAGCAACTCGGGATGAGTCGGCGGCTGGCCCATCTTGCCAAAGTCGCTGGGCGAGGCGACGAGCCCTCGGCCGAAATGATACTGCCAGACGCGGTTGACGATCACCCGCCAGGTGAGCGGATTGCGATCGTCGGTCAGCCATCGCGCCAGCGCAGCTCGTCGTTCGCCTTCGGGGCGATCGGGCGAGACGTGCAGGTCGCCGGGCCACTCGCGAAAGACGTTCAACGCCCCCGGGCCGACTTCCTTCCCCGGCCGGTCGACGCTGCCGCGATCGAGCATGTAGATCGGCCTGGGCCGGCCGCCGTCCGGCCCCGTTCCGCGAAAGGGGGACGAGCCTCCGTCGTGGATCGTCGCCGCGTAGACCATCCGGGGTTTCGGCAACGCCGCGCGTTCGGCGTCGATCCGTCGAAGCGTGTCCTCAATCCGCTGCAAGTCGGCCTGAACCTTGGCATCAACGGCTTTCGCCAGCAACGCTGTACGCTCGGTCTTCAGCCTTTCAACGTCGCCGCCACGGCCGGGGGCAATCCCGTCGACGAGGTTCGCCGCCCGCCACCGGGGCGGGGCTTCGATCGAGTCAAGGGCCGAGACCTTCGCGTCGCGGGCGACGTTCGCGCCGGAGGGGTCGTACACCTCCAACTCGGCAAGGGCGAAGTTGTAGTCGTTCAGCCGTTCGGCCAATCGCGTGGCCGTGACGCGGACGAAACGGCCGCGCGCCGATGCGGCAAAGCTGCGAGGAGAGACGCCCGGGTTGGATTCATCGGCCGCGGTTCTGTCGGCGAGCATCGCGACGCCCTTGCGGAAGTTCGGGTCGTCGGAAGTCTCCAGCTTGAAGCGGACGGGAAAGCCAAAGCCGTCGCCGATCCCGTTGAAGGCATCGCGACAGGGACGAACCAGGACGCGAACGATGTCGACCGAGCGCCCCAGATCGACCTGCACCCACTTCGCGACGTCGTCGCGGGCGGCGAGGGCGCTGTGGTAGCCGTACTCGGGACGGTCGCCGGTCGATGCGGCGGTCTCGGCGATGCGACGGTCCAGCTCTGTCAGTGCCGGTCCTGCCTGGCCGGCGATCAGCTCGCGCAAACGGCTGCGTTCCTCTTCCGCCCGCTTCTTCGCCGCGAGCAACTCGACCGCCCTGCGTCCCACAGCCGGGTCGTCGTAAACGGGTCGGTCGGCGCGGTCGACGGCGGCGAAGACAGCGTGAAGGCGGTAATAGTCCTCCTGGGCGATCGGGTCGAACTTGTGGTCGTGGCACTGGGCGCAGCCGACAGTCAGCCCGAGGAACGTGTCGACCGTCGTCCGGACCATGTCGTCGCGGTCGAGATGACGGGCGACCTTGCCGTCGGACTTGGTCTCGGGCACCTCGGCATGGCCGACGAAGTCCCACGGGCCGGCGGCGAGAAAGCCCAATGCCGCAATGGCGTTCGGATCGTCGGGGAAAAGGACATCGCCGGCGACCTGCTCGGCGACGAACCGGTCGTACGGCTTGTCGGCGTTGAACGCCCGTATCACGTAATCGCGATACGGCCAGGCGTTGGGCCGAGGCTTGTCCTTGTCGTACCCGTGCGAATCGCCGTAGTGAACGACGTCCAGCCAGTGCCGCGCCCAGCGCTCGCCGTATCGCGGGCTGGCAAGGAGCCGGTCGACGAGCCTCTCATAGGCCAGCGGGTCCGGATCGGCGACGAACTCGGCCACGTCTTCCGACGAGGGAGGGAGTCCGGTCAGGTCGAACCAGAGCCGACGAGCGAGTGTGCGGCGGTCGGCCTCAGGAGAAGGCCGCAAGCCTTTCTCGCGGAGCTTCACGCGAAGGAAGGCATCGATCGGGTTTCGCACCGCAGGGGCGTCGGCGACGTCCGTCGGCGACGGTACGGGTGGTCGCGACAAGGGACGAAGCGACCACCACGAGCGTGGGTCGTCCCCCGCCTCGGGCCATTCCGCCCCCTGGTCGATCCAGGCGCGGAGCGTCGCCGCCTGGGCGGCGGTTAATCGCTCGCCCTTCGGGGGCATGACGCGGTCTTCTTCCATCCCCGAAACGAGCTGGACGATCAGGCTCCCGGCGCCGTCGCCGGGGTTGATCGCCGGCCCCTCGTCGCCGCCGCGAAGGGCGTCGGCCTTGCGGTCGAGCCTGAGGCCCCCCTTGCGCGCCTGGGAGCCGTGGCAGACGACGCAACGCGCCGTGAAGATGGGCCGGACCTCGGATTCGAAGTCGACCCGACGCGCTGGGGCGTCGTCGCCAAAGGCAGGCGCGAGTGCGAACAGACCCAAAACCAGGGCGAGCGAGAAACGGGCCATGACGAACGTCCCCGAGGGTGGTGTCCCTGCATGGGTGGCGACGTCGTCATGATAGCCCGGTTCCGCCCCCGGGGCGAGTGCCTGACTCGCCGGCTCACGCCTGCGGGCGGTTTCGCGTCTGCGCGAGCGGCCCGATCTGCTCCAGGTCGGGGACGTACGTCACGCCGCCCCGGCCGGCGTAAGTCCGTTGCGTCGACGAGATAGTCGTGGCAGCGTCGCGCTGATTGATGCGGACGTGGCCGACCGGCTGGCCGATGATCGTCGAGTTCGTCACCTTCTGGAAGGAAATGAGGTTCAGCAACCCGGAGTCGTTGAGCACCATGCCGTCCGCGGTCGTTCCACGAATCGACTGGATCGTCCCCTGAACGTCGATGATCACCGAGCCCGCGAGGTCGGGCCGGAAGCTCTCGCTCAGGTCCGAGAGCTGGTTGGGATAATCCAGCACGAGCGAGCCGTGGGCCGTCTGCGTCACCTGGCTGAACAAACGGATGGTGTTCGGAGCCGAGGCGCCGTTGGCGACGCTGGTGTTGACCGCCAGATTGCGGTCGACGCTGCCGACGGCGGTCGCCGTGTCGTTCGGGTTCCCCGACGGGATCGTCACGTAGGCTCCGCCCGACGTGTACGCCTTCTGCTGGACCGTGCCGAACTGGTTGACGATGTTCTGACCGCCGGAAGAATTCGACTTCGTCGTGGTGACGGAGACGTTCAGGTAGCCGAGTTGGTCGTCCAGCGGCTGAAGCGTGTTGAACGGGGCCGCCACCGAGGTGTAGACGTTGTTCGACCCCGGGATGCCGGTGATGCCGCCCAGCAGCGAGATTCCAGCCGGCGGCGTGTAGTTCGAGGCCGTCTTGACGGCGGCCCCGGCGGCAAGGCTCTTGGTCACGTCGATCTGTTCGAGCTGGTTGGTGTCGACGTTCCCGATGACCGTGAATGAGTCGGTCGAGCCGGTGGCGAAGTAGCCCGCGGGGACTGAGAACGACCCCAACGACGTACCGTAGGTCGCGTCATAGACCGAGATCGACGACCCGTCGTTCACCAGGAGGACCAACCGCTGGCCGTCGCGGCCGAGCGCCAGGCCCACGTCCTGAGGCGAGCCGGCTACCGAGATCGGCGTCCAGGTCGAGTCCACCACGCCCTTGTTGGTGTTCAGGTCGAGCTGGAACCGGAGCACCTGGCCCGTGGTCGGGTCGTACCCGAAAATCCGCGAGTCGGTCTGGAGATCCGGGACAGTCGACAGATCTCCCTGAATCTTGTCGATGGCGATGACGACCCCCGGCGGCGGCTTGGGGAGGCCGGGATCGCCATGACTCGTCGTCGTCAGCAGCAGATTGCCCGCCGAGACGAACTCACCGTCGCCGCCCGCCAGCGTCTGCACGAGGAAGACGTCGCTGATGATCGGGTTGGCCGTACTGGACGTCGTCGTGCTTGTCGAACTGGTGCTGCTGCTCGACGAACTCGAACTGCTGCTCGATGAACTCGAACTACTGCTCGACGAACTCGAGCTGCTGCTCGACGAGGTCGAACTACTGCTCGACGAGGTGGCGATGATGTTCGCCAGGCTCGCGTTGTAGGTGGCCGAGTTGCCGCGGGCGTCATAGCGATTGGAGGCGGTCTCCATTCCGGTCAGCTCGCGAAGCTGGAGCTGCGAGCCCGGAGCGGCCGACCGCAGGGCGACGACGCCGATGCCGGCCTCCGCGTTGAAGGTGCCGCCAGCGATCAGGTCGAACTTCGGCAAGTTGATCATGCCGATCACCGGCGAGCCGATGCCGCTGGTGCTGTTCTGCGTCCCGCTCTGCGCCTGCGTGAGACTGTAAACCGATGCGAGAGCCGCCCGGCCGCTCCCTCCCTGCACGTTGCCGACGATCTTGGAGTACAGATTCGTCTTGCTGTACCGAAGGTTGAGCGCCCCGGCGTCGTCGACGTAAGTCCCTTCCAGGCTGCCTCGCCCCTGGACCGAGAGGACGACATGCGTCCCGTGAGGCGTCGTGTACGCGAACTGCTGGTTGTTCTTCAGGAACGTACCGTTGCTCGGTTGCACGGCCGCCGGCGTCGCGGTCGGTTGAGCTGCCGCGGCAGCCGCAGCGGCCGCCGCCTGGGCGTCCTTGAGAGCCTGCGCCGCCTGTTCTTGAGCGGTCTGGTAGGCCTCGGCGGCTGCGGCGGAGGCCAGATCGACCTGCCCCGTCGTCATCGGGTCGACGTTCGTTCCGCCCGACATCGAGCCCATCGAGTCGGCGCTCATCAACTGGCGGCCTTCCAGGCCTTCCATGATGGGCCGAACCCGACGCATCAGGCTCCTCCTGGTGTTCGACGGCGAGCGTCCCATCGCATCTCCTCCCTGAGCCCCTCCGAGCGACGTCCGAACCGCCCGGCCCATGGCGACTTTCCACACTATGGTTTCGGCAATCCGAGCCTTCCGCATAACTCGACTTGCCCTATCCATCGCCCCGCCGGGCAAATCCAGAAGACCCAGAAAATGCGCAAAACAGGCAACCGGCGCATCCAGGGGGCTTTTCACAGCCGTCGCCGCTTCCCGGAACCTTGGAACTCGATGAGTCCGACGCCGCCGCCCTCCCCTAGCGATCACGAGGCCGGCCCGTTACATTGGCTGGATGTTTGCGCCGGGACGTCCAGGGAGGGGGAAGGAACCGAAAGTCGACCTCGGGAACGACGAGAGCCCCCACCGCCGCGCGACGCCCGGCGAGGAGTCGAAGCAAAGGAGAACGATGGTGCTGCGCCGCAACGTTTGGCAGTCCTTGTCCTGGGGCCTCGTGGTGTCGTTGACCGTCCTGGGCACGGGCCGTGCGTCCGCTCAGGAGGCCGCCAAGGTCGAGGTCAAGGCTGAGGAGCCCAAGAAGGAAGAGCCCAAGAAGGAAGAGCCCAAGGCCGAGGCTCCCAAGGCTGAAGAGCCGAAGAAGGCCGAGGCCTCCGCCGAGACCGCGCCTCCGACGATTCCGCCGGAAGTCGAGGCCAAGCTGGAAGCCGCCCGGAAGGCCGTCGCCGAGGCGATCGTCGCCGCCCAGGACGCCGGGCTCGTCGACAGCTCCATCGACCCGCCGCCGATCCTCGACATCCTCATCAAGGGCTATGCCGACGACGGCAAGACCCTCAAGAACAAGGACGGCAAGAAGCCCTACGCCGTCAGCCCCGAAGTCTTCGGCGCGTGGTACACCGGATACGGCAAGGTCGACGGCGTGAACTACGTCAACGACGTCCGCATCCTGAACCCCAACGCCGGCCTCAAGGCCTGGTACGACCAGCGCGCCGGCATCCTGAACCGTCACATCGAGGCCGTCCGCAAGGCGAAGCCGGCCCCGGCCGCCGCTCCCGCCGCGGAGCCCAAGAAGGAAGAAGCCCCCAAGACCGAAGCCCCCAAGGCTGAGGAGCCCAAGAAGGAAGAGGCTCCCAAGGCTGAGGAGCCCAAGAAGGAAGAGGCCCCCAAGGCCGAACCCAAGAAGGATTGACCCGGAGGGCGGAGCGGCCCCCCTGCTCGCTTCGGCTGCTTCCAATCCCCTGCTGAGGCCCTGTGCGCCCGGAAGCCTTTCCGGGCGCATTTCATTTCGATCGCCCCGAGGCTGGAATCAGTGACGCCGCTCAACACGTCCAGGGGGACCGCCCCGCTGCCGATCCTCTCGATCGCCTCGGGAAGCGCCCAGCGGTTGGGGGCGTCGGCGGTGCTGGTCATGGCTGAGGGCCCCATGGAATGGGACCTCGTCCGTCCGGTCGCGGACGGCGGGGTCGACTTCATGGTCGCCAGCGCTTCGGAACGCCAGCTTGAGGCGATCCGCAAGGCCGGACTGACGGCGATCGAGGTGGAGCCGATCGAGGCGGCCATCGCTGAACGAATCACCCTGGCCCTGATCGAGGCCGTCGCCAACGATCACGTCAAAGCTGGAGCGCGGGTGGTCGTCGTCTATTCCGGCTTCGAGGCCGAGGCGCTGGACTCGATCAGTGTCATCCGCCTCGGCGAACACCTGGAGCGCCTCACCGCCCGCGACCTCCGCGCTCTGGAGACCTCCGTCCCGTTCGACACGCTCAAGGCGGTCGTCGACACGGCCGTCGAGATCGGCCGCGAGGGCCGCGAGGGCAAGGCGGTCGGCTCGTTGATCGTCGTCGGCGACGTCCGGAACGTCCTAAACCGCACGCGCCCCCTTGGTTTCGACCCGTTCAAGGGCTACCGGCGGAAAGAGCGGAACGTTCGCGACACCCGCGTCCGCGAGGCGATCAAGGAGATCGCCCAGTTGGATGGGGCTTTCGTCGTCGGCCGCGACGGGACCGTCGAGGCCGCCTGCCGGCTAATCGACGCCCCCGTCGCCGGGCTTACCCTTCCCAAGGGACTGGGCACCCGCCACTGGGCCGCGGCGGCCATCACCAGCGTCACCCGGGCCGTCGCCGTGGTCGTCAGCCAGTCCACCGGCTCCGTCCGGATCTTCCAGGACGGCGACGTCATCCTCCGCATCGCTCCGATGCGCCACGCCCGCGCCATGAAGTGGCAAGACGCTGAGAGCGAGCCCGCCGACCCGCCCCCGCGTAGTCGAGAGCGCGAGCGGGACCGAGAGCGAGACCGGGAGAAGTCGCCCCCGAGTACGCCGCCGCGCACGCCGACCTCAACCTGAGAGAGGCCCGTCGATGGGTTGGTTCCACGGATCGTCCACATCCCCTACCGCGGCCGGTCCCGCCGTTGAGGCGATCACGGACCCCGGATCGCCCTCCGCAGGCCTGGTCCTGGTGGCCGACGGCATCGGCGGAATGGATCTTTGCGGCCGGGCCCTGGCTCGAGTCGTCAAGGCGGCGGCGTTGCCTTACACGACCTGGGTCGTCCACTGGTGCCACGGCTTCGGCCGATGGTATGCCGACCTCACCCGATACGCCGACTGCGAGGCCCGCGCCGCCGACGTCGCCGAGACGATCCGCCTGTTCCGGGATCGTCGCCCGGACGTCCCCATCTTCCTCGTCGGCAAGTCCGGCGGCTGCGCGGTGATGGTCAAGGCTCTTGAACGGATTGGGGCCCCACTGGTCGAGCGGGCCGTGCTGCTGGCCCCGGCGCTGTCGCCGGGCTACGACCTCGCCCCGGCTCTTCAGAACGTCAACAGCGACGTCGTCGTCCACTGGTCGCCGTACGACCTCTTCTTCCTGGGGTTGGGGACGGGCGTCTTCGGCACGTCCGACCGAGTCCGAGGCCGAGGGGCCGGCCTCGTCAGCTTTCGCACGCCAAGCGCGGGCGACGATCCGTCGCGACAAGAGGCCTATCGGAAGCTCCGCCAGGTGAGGTGGACTCCGTCCATGAGCCTGACCGGCTACTTCGGCGGTCACCTCGGTCCGGATTCGCCGCGCTTTCTGGCTAAGTACATCGTGCCCTTGCTGCGGGTCGAGAGGGCGGCCGAGGCGTGAATCGCCGCCGAGGGTCAAGCCGTCGCTCAGGCCGGGCCGATAGGAGTAGGGCCGTCGCGGTGAACCTTCACCAGGCGGCCTCCCTCCTCGCGGTCGAGCTTGCGAGCGTCGGGAACGCGGCCCTCCGGCGCCAGCCGAAGGCCCCGCTCCGGACGCTCGCGCCGTCGCGGCGCCCCGGCCGGTCCAACGACCCGCCCCGCCGCACGCGCCTCGTCCGCGAGAACGTGCGCCGTGAACCCGCACCGCGCGGCGGCCCCCGCCTCCTCCCAAGACGAACTCGCCCAGACTCCTCAACACGCGGAGGCGGGGGCCGCCCGCACCTGCTCCCTCGAAGTCGACGCAACCTGAAAGCTGCAAACAGCTTTTCCGCTTTCAGGAAGGTCGCCGGCCGGGCAGGCGTCTTGACCGTCCGCCGCCGTTGTCGGATAAGAAAGGGAACAAACGGCGCCTTCCGCGCGCCGTGATCGCCGACCGGAGCTTGTCCCGTCGCGATCCGAATGCCGTCTCGTCGGGAATTGGATCGGTCCCGGCCTCGGCCCCGCCCACGGCGGCCCCAGACGGCGACACCCATTCAACAATTAGAGGATCAATATGAGTAAGTCGATCGCCGCGATCGCGCAGGTCAAAGGCCGCGAGATCCTGGACAGCCGAGGCAACCCGACCGTCGAGGTGGACGTCGTCCTGGCCGACGGCACCCTCGGCCGCGCCGCGGTCCCCTCCGGCGCGAGCACCGGGGCCTACGAGGCTGTTGAACTCCGCGACGGCGACAAGAAGCGGTACGGCGGCAAGGGCGTCTCCAAGGCCGTCGACAACGTCAACGGCGCCCTGGCCAAGGTCGTCGTCGGCCGCGACCCGGCCGACCAGATCGGCCTCGACCGCTCGATGCTCGAGGCGGACGGCACGCCCAACAAGGGCAAGCTCGGCGCCAACGCGATCCTGGGCGTCAGCATGGCCGCCGCCAAGGCCGCCGCCGCCGCCCACGGCCTCCCGCTCTACCGCTACATCGGCGGCGCCAACGCCCACGTCCTGCCCGTGCCGATGGCCAACATCATCAACGGCGGAAAGCACGCCGACAACAAGATCGACTTCCAGGAATTCATGATCATGCCCGTCGGCGCGAAGTCCTTCAAGGAAGGCATTCGCGTCGTCGCCGAGATCTTCCACCAGTTGAAGTCGGTGCTGAAGAAGGCCGGCCACAACACCAACGTCGGTGACGAGGGCGGCTTCGCCCCCAACCTCGACAACGAAGAAGCCATCAAGTACATCCTCGACGCCACGACCAAGGCCGGCTACGAGCCCGGCCGCGACAAGGACGTCGCCATCGCCCTGGACTGCGCCAGCTCCGAGCTGTTCGACGAAGGGGGCAAGAAGGGCTACAAGTTCTGGAAGTCCGCCCCGGACAAGCTCTTCACCAGCGCCCAGATGATCGAGCTGTTCTCCGAGTGGGTCGCCAAGTACCCGATCATCTCGATCGAGGACCCGCTCGACCAGGACGACTGGGCCGGCTACACCGAGTTCACCAAGGAGCTGGGGAGCAAGGTGCAGATCGTCGGCGACGACTTCTTCGTCACCAACACCGAGCGTCTGGCCCGCGGCATCAAGGAAAAGGCGACCAACAGCATCCTCATCAAGGTGAACCAGATCGGCACCCTGAGCGAGACGCTGGCCGCGATCGACATGGCCCACCGCGCCGGCTACACGTCGGTCATCAGCCACCGCTCCGGCGAGACCGAGGACTCGACGATCGCCGACATCGCTGTCGCCACCAACGCCGGCCAGATCAAGACCGGCTCCGCCAGCCGCTCCGACCGCATCGCCAAGTACAACCAACTCCTCCGCATCGAGGAAGAGCTGGGCAAGGACGCCGTCTACGGCCCCGGCCCCAAGGCCGGGCTCTGATCGGTTCGTAAGACCCGCGTGAACGAATGGGGCCCGACGCGAGAGACGACCTCTCCACGTCGGGCCTTTCGCTTGCGCTCCAGTCTTACCCTGGCGAAGCCCTGGTTACTTCTCGGTGCGCTTCAGCGTCCTCGGCGAGCCGTCGCCGATGGTGAACTGGACGGCCGTGGGCTTGCCCTCGGCGTCCTTCTCGAAGAGGAGGCCGCCGTCGGTGTAGGGCAGGACGAAGTGGAGCGGGCTGACGGGGACGATCCGCAGCGGCGTGGCCCGGAAGGGGAGCTTCATCAGGAGATAGTCCTCCTGACGAGTCACGACGATCTGAAGCGCGTTCGAGCCGCTGCCGCCGCCGTACGTGCCGGCCAGTGCGTCGAGCTCAGGGGTGGATACGGCCACGATCTTCGGCTCGCGGCGTTCCTCCTCCGTCGCGGGGATCCGCTCGGGGAGCTTGCGGAGCCAGATGTTCCGGAACTTCACCGGATGGCTGTGATCCTGCAGCTCAAGCGGGCCCGTCGAGACGCCCGGAGCGTACGGGACCGCCTCCAGCCACGAGGTTCCTCCGACGGGCGTCTCGCCGTTCTGGACGAGGACGCCGTTGAGGAAAGCCGTGATCCGGGCCGGTTCGCGGAGCGCTCCGGAAGGGCTGTAGCGAGGGGCGCGGAAGGCGATGTCGTAAGCCTGCCACTCGCCGGGGGGGCGGGTCGCGTTGAAGAGCGGCGGATACTGGCCGTAGATGGCGCCGGCCATGCCGTCGGAGTAGGTGTCGGCCTTGTACGTGTCCAGCACCTGGAGTTCAAACGCCCCCATCAGGAAGACGCCGCTGTTGCCACGGTTCTGACTCGTCCCCTTCGGCGGATTGGGCGAGGCCCATTCCAGGTGAAGCTGGATGTCGCCGAACGTCTCCTTGGTGATGATCTTCCCCTTGCCCGGGGCGACCGTGAACGCGCCGTCGGCCACCTTCCACTCGACCGACCCACCATTGGCCGACTTCCAGGCGTCAAGGCTCTTGCCGTCGAAGAGGACCACGGCGTCGGGCGGCGCAGGTGTCCCGAGCGACCATGGCGCCGGTTCGACGACGGCCGGCTTGGGACGGTGGACGTCGTGCTGACGCCAACCGCTGGGGGTTGCCAGCGACGTCACCCGGGGCTGATCGCCGGCCATTCCCAACGAGGCCGCGACGACCGCAGCCCCTCCCAGTACGACGCGACGGAGTCGGAACGGACGAGCGATCATGATGACGAGCCCCCGAGCACCAGGGATGACAGGGAAGCGCTCCCCGAGGCCACGACCCACCGGAGAGACGAGAATGGCCAGTATAACTCGCGCCTAACGGGAAACGAGCCCCCGACGGATTGACTCGCCCGCTCCGACGATCGCCTGCACGCAATGCCGTCGAGCTACGCAGGCCGTGCCTCGCATTCGGGCTTCCAGCATACCCCGATGATCGAAGAACCTGTCCGAAAGATCTCGCCCACCCTCTTCACAATGTGGCGTTCGGCGTATAAAAGAGAGACGGCACGCTTATTGCTTAACCGGCTGGCAGTTTCGAGATGCGACGGAGACGTCGCTTCCCCCCCGTCTACTCCGAGGCAATTCGGACGCCCCTGCGAAATGAGCGAAGCTGCGATCGTCCCGACTCAGGAGAGCTCGCTGCTGCTGACCCTGGAAGAGGTCAGTCAGCTCGTTTCGCATTCGCACGACCCCCAGGAAACGCTGTCGAACACGGTCCGGCTGATCCAGGGGCGGTTTCACACGGACGTCTGCTCGGTCTACCTGATCGACCCGGTCGCCGAGGATCTGGTGCTTGCAGCGACCATCGGTCTGGACCCCTCGAGCGTGGGCCGGATCCGGATGCGGTTCGACGAGGGCCTGACGGGCCTAGTGGCGGAGCGGATGACCGCCGTCATGGAGCCGGACGCCTCCACGCACCCCCGGTTCAAGTATTTCCAGGAGACGGGCGAAGACCGCTACCGCTCATTCCTGGGCGTGCCGATCGTCGAGGCCGGCGCGGTGGAGGGCGTGCTCGTCGTCCAGACGATCGATCGCCGGCCGTTCTCGCCGAACGAGGTCCGGATGCTCGTGACGGTGGCCTCGCAACTCGCGCCGCTGGTCACGGGAGCGCGATTGCTTGAGCAGGCGGCCGCCTCCGTCGCGGCGCGGCCTGCGGCCGTCGAAGATCCGGCCGGTCGGGTTCTCCAGGGCCGGGGGCTTTCCCCCGGAATGGGGACAGGGCGAGCCTACATCGTGGGCGAACCCGCGCCCGTGGTGCACGACGGCCCCGCCGACGACCCAGCCGTCGAGCGCCAACGCCTGACCCTCGCCATGGAAGCCGCCCGCGACGAGATCGGCCGCCTCAGCCGACGGATCTCCACGCTGGTGGGCGAGGACCACGGCGCGATCCTCCAGGCGCAGTTGATGATCCTCCAGGATCGGAGCGTGGAACGCGAGTTGGAGTCGCGTCTGGAGGCCGGCGACCGCGCCGAGGCCGCCGTGGCGGGAACCCTGGAAAAGTACGTCGCGACGTTCTCGCGGATGACCAACCCGTTCTTCCAGGAGCGGATCTACGACATCAAGGACGTCTTTCGACGCGTCGCCTGGCACCTGCGCCCCTGTGATGACGAATCAACCGCCCCGGTCGGCGACGACCGGCTGATCCTGGTGGCGCGCGAGGCGTCGGTGCTCGATCTCTTCTCGGTGGACCCGGACCGTCTCGCGGGCGTGGTGGTCGAGCACGGCGGAGCGCAGAGTCACGCGGGGATCATGGCCCGCAGCCTGGGCGTGCCGATGGTCGGCCAGATCGTGGGACTGCTCGAACACGTCGAGCCGGGAAGACGGGTCGCGATCGACGGCTCCGCCGGCACGCTCCGGCTGGACCCAGCCCCCTCGCGAGAGCCCCTGGAGACGGACGGCCTCGCCCACGGCCCCCAGCCGACGCCCCCCCCGCCGCTCCGGATCGTCCCGCCGCCCGACGCGGCCGACGAGCCCGCTCAGGCGGAATCGCCAAGGGTCGACGTCAACGTGAACCTGCTGGGCGAGGCTGGCCGAGTGCTCGCGGCGGGCGCAGGCGGCGTGGGACTGTACCGCTCGGAGATGATCTTCCTCGCCCGCCGCACCCTCCCCACCGAGGAGGAGCAGGTCGAGATCTACCGCAAGCTGGTCGACGCCGTCCGGGGCCGCTCGGTCACGATCAGGACCTTCGACCTTCGCCCCGACAAGCTGGGCCACGGCTCGGCCGTCGCGGCGGCGACGGCCCAGGCGCTCGACTGGCGGCTGGTGCTCGACTCGCCCGGGCTCCAACGGATCTTCCACGAGCAGGTCCGGGCCATCCTGCGAGCCGCGGCTTATGGTTCGGTCCGGCTTCTCGTCCCCCTGGTCAACCGCACGGCGCTGCTCGACCTGGCGCTGGAGGCCGTGCAAGAGGCCCACCGCGAGCTGGCCCGCGAAGGACTGCCCCATGGTCGCGACGTTCCCATCGGCGCGATGATCGAGGTCGCCGCCGTGGCCCCCCTGATCACCGACTGGTCGAAGCGGGTCGACTTCTTCTCGCTGGGGACCAACGACCTGATCGCGTCGGCTCTGGGGCAGAACCGTGACGATCCCGTCGGCGCCCGGCCGGACGACGCCATGCACCCCGGGTTGGTCCGAATGCTCGCCGCGATGATCGACGACGCCCGAGAGGCCCGCCGTCCCATCTCAGCCTGCGGCGAGATGGCCGGCGATCCCGCCGGCGCGCTCGTGCTCACGACGCTGGGGGTGGATTCGCTGAGCGTGGCCGTCGACCGCGTCGGGGACATCCGCCGCGCGCTCGCCGCGCTGCCTCCCTGCGATCGTCCCGCATTCCGCGAGGTCCTGCTGACCGCGCGTGGGACGACCGACGTCGCCCGAGCCGTCCGCGCCCGGCTCAACGTCGTCGGGGCGTAAAGCAGGTTCCGTCCGAGGCTGACGCTCAGCTCTTCGCGGCCTCT
Organism: Paludisphaera rhizosphaerae; assembly: GCF_011065895.1. NCBI lineage: Bacteria > Pseudomonadati > Planctomycetota > Planctomycetia > Isosphaerales > Isosphaeraceae > Paludisphaera > Paludisphaera rhizosphaerae. The sequence continues at coordinate 323,409 of NZ_JAALCR010000003.1, forward strand.
TCGGCTGCGTCGAACCGCTTGATGAGGGTGACCTCATTGCCGCGGGTGTTGTAACGGAAGTCGTCGACCAGCCCGCGGGCGAGCATGATCCCGAAGCCCCCTTCGCGAATCCCCAACTCGTTGCGAAGATCGATGTGGCCGATGGGATCCTCGTCGGAGGCGGCGTGGGGGATTTGCTTGGGATTGAAGCCCGGCCCCTGATCCTGAATGATCAGCGTGATCGCCTCGGGATCGATCCGGTAGGTGATCCGCAGCACCAGGTCCGCGTTCTTGCGGTGGCCCCACTCGATCGCGTTGCCCCCCATCTCCATCACCGCCTGCTTCAGATCCTTGATCTGGCGATCGGTCAGCGGGGTGTGGGCGAAGAGGTCGGCCAGCATGTCGTTGGCCTGCTGAAGGTAGGTCAGCTCGCTGCGGATGTCGAAGTTGATCTCGCCGGAGGTGCCCTGACGGCGGTGCTCGTCGCTCCAGGCCAGAGCCTCGTCCATCGTCTTGAAGAGCTGCTCGGGCGAGAACGGCTTGGCGAGATACCCGTTGGCCCCCACTCGCACCCCGGCGACGCGGTGATGGGCCTCATGCAGCGCTGTAACCATGACGACGGGGATCAAATTCGTCTCGCGATCGCGCTTCAGGGCGTCGCAAATCTCGAATCCATCGAAATCGGGTAGCATGACGTCGAGCAGGATCAACGCGGGGCGATGCTCGGCGATGGCGGCCTTGACCTGCGCACCGGAAAAAAGCTGGATCGGTTCGAATCCGCGCGACCGAACGAAACTGGCCAGGATGTCGTTGGTGTCGCGCTCATCGTCGACGATCAGAACCGTGCGCGGCATGGGCATGACTCGGAAGGGCGTACGGAATCGCGAGGAGATCCGGCGACGTCGGCCGGGACGTCGGCGAAAGGTCGGGGCCATTGTCACGCGCCGCCCCGATCGTGACAAGTGATTGATTCGTCGCGTCGGGTTCGACCGAACTCCGATCGGCGTAGGCTCAGAACGGCCCTGCATCTGTCTACTAATTTAAGAGGGGACGGCTGATCCTGTCCAGTCCTCCCGCGCCGCGCCCGATCCGGCGCGAGGTTTGCCTGTTTGAATGGAATCTCCTTGGGAACCCAGGCGGGGAGTGGTCCGAAACGGAGGCGACGACATGGCGATCGGCGTCAACAAGGCCCTGGCGATCGCGGCGGCCGGGGCGGGTGCGGCCATTGCCGCTCGAGCGTTCGTGCGCAACCGACGAATGATCCACCTGGACGGCCGGACGGTCCTCATCACGGGTGGATCGCGAGGACTGGGGCTGGTCCTCGGCCGCGAGTTCGCCGCCCAGGGGGCTCGCGTGGCCCTCTGCGCCCGCGACGCGGACGAGTTGGGCCGCGCTCGCGCCGACCTCGCCTCGCGCGGGGCCGAAGTCGAGTCGTTCGTCTGCGACGTGACCGACCAGGAGCAGGTCGAACGGCTCGTGGGAGACGTCCTTGAGCGTTTCGGCCGGATCGACGTCCTGGTCAACAATGCGGGCGTCATCCAGGTCGGTCCCTTTGAGGAGACGACGCTGGCCGACTTCGAGGAAGCGATGCTCACTCACTTCTGGGCGCCGCTCTACACCGCTCTGGCGGTCCTCCCCGCGATGAAGCGTTCGGGCGAGGGTCGGATCGTCAACATCGCCTCGGTCGGTGGCAAGGTCGCCGCGCCGCACCTCTTGCCTTACAGTTCCAGCAAGTTCGCGCTCATCGGCTTCTCCGAGGGCCTCCGCGCCGAGTTGTTGAAGGACGGCGTGTACGTAACGACCGTCGCGCCGGGCCTGATGCGAACAGGGAGCCCGATCCGGGCGACGTTCAAAGGACAGAACGAGAAGGAGTACGCCTGGTTCGCCATCGGCGACTCGATCCCCGGCCTTTCCGTCTCCGCCGAGCACGCCGCGAGGCGCATCGTCGACGCCGCCCGCCACGGCGACGCCGAGGCGATCATCTCCCTCCCCGCGCACCTGATGGCGAAGGCCAACGGTCTGTTCCCGGGCCTCTTCGCCGACGCCATGGGCGTGTTGAACCAACTCGTCTTCCCCGCTCCCGGCGGCATCGGCCAGGCCAAGCGCGAGGGCAAGGACAGTCGCGGCCTCACCCCCGCCTGGGCCACGTTCCTCAGCGACCGCGCCGCGGCCCGCAACAACGAGATGTGACCCAAACCCGCCATGCGTTTGCGTCTTGGCATGCGAACCCGGGGAGCTGATCCGCGATTGACCTAACCTCGAAAGCTGTTAGCCTGTCCCCGCGCATAGGCCCTCGTATGGATGCACACCCGCCAGACAGCACGACGGCTCTGGCCCTTGGTTTCGATGGATCGACTCATATGAACGCATCACGACTTGCACCAGGAGTGTTTGTGCCGCTGTTCGTGCTGATAGGCGGCGTAAGCGTCCAGGCTGACGCCATAAAGCCGTGGGCCGGCGCATCGGCCACGACGAAGGTCTTCGGCCAAACCGACTCCCGGTCCGGAGCCACCGCCAGCGCAATCGGTTCGGACTCGCACTTGCTCGAATTCCAAGGCTACTATTCAGCCGCAAAAGTAACGACGAGTAGTTCCGCGTCGGCCAATGCAACGGGACAGGCCAACAACCTTCTTGAGGTCAGCGGTCAACATTACGCCGGAGACCCCGGCACCACTGGCACCTATGCCGATTCGGCGCGCAACATCTCGGCTACAGCGAGTTGGAGCGGTGACCAGGTGATCGTGACACCGACCGGCGACGGTGCCCCGCCCGACTCCGTCCGACTCGAGTTCGCTCTCACCTTCAGGGCGCCAGGCTATTCCAGCGAGGAGCGCTGGATGTTCGGATCAATGCAGGTGGACGCGAACGGTCGAACGATCACGATTTCGCCCGTGACCAGTTATAGTAGCTCTGACGGCTATAGCACGCTGCGTGTGGGTGGCGAGTTCGACAGCCTCTCCATCTCGCCAGACATTCCTCCCGAATCAGGCACCTACTTCTACCTCGGCAAATTCCACATCGACGTGGCCCTGGACGGATCAGGCGTCAGCGATCCGTTCAACCTTTCGCTCTCGTCGCTTCCCAGGACCGGATTGTTCAAGAACTTGGGCTTCTTCTCCTACCAGTGGGCGAGCCTGGCGCTGACGGGTGTAACGCTGCCCGACGGCACGTCTCTGGCCGACGCCGGCTACGACGTCTCCTTCGCCTCTGGCCTGATCATCGACGAGGCCGCTGTGCCGGAGCCGGCCTCGGCGGCGTGCTGGTCCCTGGCCGCTCTGGGATCGTACTGGCTAATCCGGCGACTGCGCCTGTCTCGCCGCGCCGCGATTTGAGCCGCCGATCTCATCCTTCTCCGAGGGCCTTCGCGACGGCCGCCTCGATGCGCTCGCCTCGAAGGCCCAAGGCTTTCACCTCGCCATCGGGACCGATGAGAAACGTCGCGGGGATCGTCTCCGTCGGAGGTCCAACGTCGATCGCCATTGATCCAAAGCCTCAACCCAATGAGCGTCGACGATGGTCTCGCCGGGGGCGCGCAGTCGTCCCACCGCCGCCATCGAAGCAACGAGCCTCAGCCCGAGGAAGGCCGCGCCAATCGAATAGACGCTGATCACGGCAGCAGCCGGATCGAGACGTCCCCATCCTCCATCATCAAGATCGCCTTCCGCCGGTGCTGCAACGTGAGCCGACGTATCAGTCGACGAAACGGCGAAGGCTCGCTCGTCGACGACCGGCGTAGGGACGAAAGGGGCGGGAAGCACCCGCCGCATCCCTAAGACGTCAAGAATCGCGTCGTGCTGAACCTTCAGGTTCCTATTGCGAGTGCGTGGCCGACGTTAGATCCAGGCCGCGACTGTATCGCCTCGGCGAACAGCCCATAACCCGCTTGAAGGCGGTGCTGAAGGCGCTCTCGGATTCATAACCGAGGGCCTGTGAAATGGCCGCGATTGAATCTCCGGAGTGCTTCAGGCGATCGCCGGCCAGGAGCATTCGCCAGCGCGTCAGGTAGTCGATGGGCGTCGCCCCCACGGTCTCCTTGAATCTCGCCGCGAACGCCGACCGCGACATCCCGACGCGATCGGCCAATTCTCTCAGGGTCCAGGGGTGGGCGGGATCGCCGTGCATGGCGTCGATGGCCTGGCCGATGTGCTCATCCGCCAGGGCGAAGAGCCAGCCCACGCCCCCTGCCGGCCCCTCCGCCAGGAAGGCGCGAAGCGCCTGAACCAGCATCAGATGGGCAAGGTGTTGCAACACCAGCGCGGCGCCCGGCTGCGGTTCGCGCAACTCCGCCATCATCCGCTCGATGGACCATCGGAGAGCCAGCTTGTCCGCCTCTTTCTTGATGTGGACGATCGGCGGCAACATACCAAGGAGTATGCTCACGTAGTTCTTTTCGAAATCGAAGTAGCCTCCGACTCCCGAGACGTCTCCCCCGCCATTCCAGACGGCGAAGCTCCCATTCAACGGCCTCTGATAGACCGACTTGAAATCGACCGGCGGCAAGGAGAGGTCGCTGGTCAAGCGAAACGGCCGCCCCAAAGGGAGGAGGAAGCAATCGCCCGACCTGAGGTGCAACGCCTCGGCGACCCCCTCCACGGCGAGCCAGCACCGACCGGAGACGATTGCATAACACTTGATGCCATCGTGCTCGGGGAACTGCAGCGACCAGTCCCCGCCCACGTCGAAGCCGCCGCACATGGTGTTCTGCGGCTTCAGGAGCGACAGCACGCCCGAAAGCGGATCCATGAAGCCTCCTGGACGATCGCGAAGAATCTTTGGATTTCAGAGCATAGATCGTATCAGACAGGGCTCCTATCCTGAAATCCGAGCGGCCGAAAGTCCGGCCCAGGCCAATCTCAGGGAGGTTTGCGAATGCGTGTTTTCGTCACCGGCGCGACGGGATTCATCGGCTCGGTCGTCGTTCAGGATCTCCTCAAGGCGGGGCACTCCGTGCTGGGTCTCGCTCGGTCGGACACGGGCGCGGCATCGCTGGAAGCCGCCGGAGCCGAGGCGCTTCGAGGCGATCTCGAGGACCTCGAAAGCTTGCGGAGCGGCGCAGCGGCCTCGGACGGGGTGATCCACCTCGGCTTCATCCACGATTTCTCGAGGTTTCAGGAAGTCTGCGAGGCGGACAGGCGAGCGATCGAAGCGATGGGCGACGCCCTCGCCGGGACCGACCGTCCCCTGGTCGTCACCTCCGGCACCGGGATGGGAACGAAGACGCCCGGTCAGCCCGCGACCGAAGACCACTACGACCCCAACCACCCCAACCCCCGCGCGGCCTCGGAGTTGGCCGCGGATACAGTCGCAACGCGAGGCGTGCGCGTGACGACGGTGAGGCTCCCGCAGGTTCACAACACGGAGAAGCAGGGTCTCGTCACGCCGATGATCGCCATCGCCCGCGAGAAGGGAGTCGCGGCTTACATCGGCGACGGGCTCAACCGCTGGCCCTCAGTGCATGTGCTCGACGCCGCCCCCGTCTACCGACTGGCCCTGGAGAAGGGGCCGAACCGCGCGAGATACCACGCGGTCGCCGAGGAGGGCGTGACCGCCCGCGCGATCGCCGAGGCCATCGGGCGAGGCCTGAAAATCCCTGTCGTCTCCCTATCGCCCGAGGAAGCCGCCGGCCATTTCGGCTGGATGGGGTTCTTCGCCGGATTGGACATGCCGGCGTCCAGCGCCCTGACGCAAGAACGCCTGGGATGGCGGCCCATCCAGAAGGCGGGAATCATCGAAGACCTCGATCACATGAGATGGTCCGAAGTCTGAGTCAGAGCGTCGAGCGTTGTCAAGAAATGCAGCCATCTAGCAGTGAACAAAACGCCGACGCCCCGCCCCCCGGCCGAGGCAGGCTGGGGGGTGGGGACGCGGCGAGAAGACGTCGAGGAAGAGGGCCGAGGTGTCGCGGTGAGGAGCAGCGAGGCCGGGTCAGCCGGCGCGGCGGGTGCGGAAGCGACGGCCGGCGGCGAGGCCGACGACGCCGAGGCCCAGCATGGCGATCGAGGTGGGCTCGGGCACGGTGGACGTATAGGTGCCGCTCATGCTGACGAGCAAGCCCTGGACGACGCCGTGGGTGTTCTCGGTGACGAACGTCAGCGTGTTGGTGCCGTCCTTGAAGAAGGCGGCGCCGCTGATCATGAAAGCGTGCAGCGTGCCGTAGGACTGGTCCGGCGTGGAGAAGCCGACAGAGACGCCGTTGACGAGGATGTCGTCGATCTTGTCGTCCGAGCTGGCCTGCCCCGAGATGACGACAGTCGACAGAACCGCGTTAGTCAGCGTGAAGGTGGTCTCATAGGTGTAGACGCCGTTCACGACGTTGTAGAACGGCGGGGGGCCGATCCACTTGGAACCGCTGGGGGGCGTAACCCAGACGCCGCCGTACGGAGCCGTGGCGTACGCGGTCAGCGACGTCGACGGGGCGAAGGTCAGGGTGTAGTGAGAGTCCGCCGTACCGTCGGGAAGGATGTTCTTGCTGGCGTCCACGCCCGTGTTGTAGAGATCGGTGATCGATGCGGCCTGGGCGCCGACGCCCGAGACGGCCGCGATGAGACCAAACGCCAAAGCCTTGATCCAGTTACGACGAATCATTATATTGTTCCTAATATGAACACCTTTTCATCCACTGAAAATCGACTCGCGGGAGCGGCCGGCACAAGCCGACCACCTGAATTGAGTGCGGGATCTCCGCGTTCTCGCCCGCCGCGTCGTTCCAGAGCCCCGGTCACCGCCGGCGCTCAATCACCGTCCTGCCTCGACGGCCCCCCCTCTTGTTCCGTTCTTATCTTTTCGGGGGGTCGGTTTCCCGAACCGTCGGACGGATTATGCCTCACGAATCAGCGCGATAAAATGGCAGGTGACCGCATGACGTATTGAATCACCAATACATGCCAATGGGGCCGCATGGGCGACCGTTTGAGGTGTCGCGGGAACACGTCAAGTCGGCCTGAGAAAACATTCGGGGTGCGGAACGTCGCTTTTAGACGACGTTGATCGGTTCAAATTGCGTCGCGAATGATGGGCAAACCTTAAGGCCTCGCGATAATGAGACCTGAAAGGACGAAAAGAAGCCGTCGCGACGGCTGCCGCGGCGGCGTCGGGACGAGTATGCCTTGACCCGCGATTAATATTGATCCGAGGCGACGATCTCGCCGGCCTGGATCGAGTTCAAACCGAGCCAGACGCCGTGGTTGATCGAGTCCTTGACGAACCGGCACGACCCGTCGCCGAGCAGGACGTTGACGCCCCCGGGATGACGACTTTTCGCGCCGGCGAATGTGCGCAGTCCGATCTCGTCCACCCCCACGGCCGTGCACGGAAGGTTCTTCCTCGGCTCGCTGACGCAGAAGTAGGGGAGTTGAATCCGGTCGGCGTCGTTCTCGATCCGGTAATAGTCCCGAAACTGATTCGGGGCGAATCGCGAGATGTAAGAGGAGCCGCCGACGGTCGCCGACCACATCAACCCGCGGGTGTCGTTGAGGGAGCCCTGGATCAATTCGGCGACGAAGGCGGTCGCGCTGAGGCCGTCGCTCACGCTCGAGAGTCGAACCAGCGTCCTCCCGAACGGGGCAGCCAGGTACGTCGCGGGCCTCGACGTCGTCGGGTCGACAAGCAGCGTCGCCGGCGAGGGAGTGTCTTGCCCCCAGTAGGTATTGCCCCAGTTCGCTCCGTAGTTCCCCTTGGAACTGGTGTAAAAGCTCATGACGCCCCCCATGAAATCGCGCGTCACCTGGAACTGGTTCTCAGCGTCGCTCGGGCATTGGAGAACGGCGAGTCTGATCGAGGCCAGGGTCAGGTTGGCGTAAATCCCCATGGGGGCTGGTGCGAACGGCCCTTCCGTCCCCAGATCGAAGTTAGCCGCGTTGAAGAACGCCTGCTGCTCCAACTGGGGCAACAGATGCACGATCCACGGCGTGTTCTGACATCCCGTCAAGAGACCCAGGGGGCAGGCCGACGACTTGATCAAGCCCGGCGGCAGGGCCGTATGGACGTCGTGATAGCTGTGAAGGGCCAAGCCGAGCTGCTTCATGTTGTTGACGCACTGGACCCGCCTCGCAGCCTCACGAGCCGCCTGAACGGCCGGCAGCAACAGGGCGATCAAGACCGCAATGACCGCGATCACCACCAGCAGTTCGATCAACGTGAAAGCCCGGCGGTGCGCCCCATCGCCCCTGAGCATCGCTGTCCCCTTTCCGAAGTCCGAGGTCGTCGACGCGATAAACCGAAATCGATCTCCAGGCCGATGCACACTTCACACTTGTCGGATTCGGATTTAGTCTATCCCGTTGCCTTCAGTCCAAATAGACCGTTTCGGAACGCTGGGAAACAAATCGACGTTTCTGCCTCGTGGGGGTGTCCCCTTTGACGCGCAACAAGGACGACGACCATCTCGCCGAGGCCCAGTAGATCCTGGAATGCCTGCTGCAACAGGATCTGGACGGCGGGGCCGTCGCCTACCTGGACGCCCTATCGGACGCCATCGAACGCTATGAAGACGAGACCATTCCGCCGTCAGACGCAACGCCGGCCGAAGTTCTCCAGGAATCGCTGAACGCCAATCGACTGACTCAACAGGCCCTGGCCGATGCGGTCGGCATAGCCCAATCCGCACTCTCGGCGTTCCTCAAAGACAGGCGGGTCCCGACCGCAGCCCATGCCAAGCGCTTGGGCGACCACTTCGGCGTGTCCCTTACCGTCTTTCTGCCGCTCTGAGAGCATCGCGGCGATAGTGCCCTTCCGGTCGGACTTCGCAGACGCGAGGACGCAGGGACGGCCTGAATCGCGTGAAATCCCGCCGGCCCGGAAAGGGACGCCGGACCGGCGGACGCACGGCTTCGCTCAGATCTTTCGCCCCAGGGCGGACAGCCAACGCCCCCCATATCGCAACATCAATACATTTATGTTTGTGACCAACGGTTGGGATGATCGTAGCCACCAGGCTGCTGAATCGACTCCGGTCCTCGTACCATGAGTTGGAGGTTGCTCTGACCCAGGTGAGGGCTTGAAGGGTTCAATCGCGATGTACTCCGATTTTTGCAATGCAGATTCGATCGTCCTGGAGTGGGCCGGCGATGGGCCCTTGATCGTCCAGCGACTGTCCGACGGAAGCATCCCTGTGGTCGTCGTCCAGGGGCAAGTGATCGTCTTCGCTTCAGCAGGCGAAACCTTCGCCTTATCGACTGAGGATCGATCCTGGGAGGTCCGCTACCATCCGGGACGAACGCTGGAAGTGCGGGGCTATGACTTGCTCGTGAAAAACGCCGCGCTCGTCATCTGCAGGACTGTATGACGCCCTGCGCGGCCCGTGCTTTGATCCAGGTTCAAAGCTCAGGCCCGGTTCGTGGCATCCCGCGTCAGGGGAGGGGAACTCCCTGCTGGGATCGAGCAAGCAGCCCGATTCCGGGGCGACCACGACGACCTGTCGTCTCGATCGAACGGGCGAACCGCCCTGCCGTCGAGGGGGCGAGAAAACCGAAACGGAAGAGGGCGGGACGCGCCGGCGACCGGTCGCGTCCCGCCCTCTCGGGTTTTCATCAGAGATCGCGTCAACGGTGGATCAGGGCTCGTTGGCGTTGAGGTTGGCCTTGAGGACCTGGTCGATGCGGTGGCGAAGCTCCTTCAGGTGGGCCAACGTGGTGTCGTCGATGGCAGCGTCTTTGTCTTTGCGGGCGACGGCGCCGTCGATCTTGCGGCCGATCTCGTCGAGGTGCAGCCGGGCCAGGTTCTTGGCGTCGGGGGGCGTGCTCGATGAGCCGCCGAGGATGATGATGTAGCTGTACATCCCGTAGAAGTCGTTGTTCGACTTCGGACCCAGGACCATCGTGCTCAGGCGCTTGACGTACTCGCGCTGGAGATTGCGGCGAGAGGTCGAGATCGTCGTCGGCGATGAACCGGACGGGGGCGGCGCCAGTTCGCTGAAGATGCCGTCGGTGAAGGAGCGGAAGATCTCCTCCATCTTCAGCGGCTTCGAGCCGGGGTCGCTCTGGGCCTCCTGGTTCTGGATCCGCTGGAGGGTCGAGCCGGAGAGGCACTCGTCGAGCGGGATCTCCTGGATGTTCAGGATCACGTCGTAAACCGGGTAGCCGGCCGCGCCGGACATCCCGAAGCCCTGATCCTGCCAGGTCTCGCGGATCAGCTTGCGGAGCAAGGCCGGTGAGAACTCGAAGGCCTTGTCCGAGAGGATGCGGTCGACCAGCAGCTTCAGAGCCTCACGCTGCTTCTCACCGGAAACGGGAACGACGGGGTCCTTGGCCTTCTCCGTCCCCTTGAAGTCGCGGCTGACCGACTGGCCGCCGATGTACTCGGCGGCGAGGTAGGCGCCGTTGCCGTACTGGCTGACGCACGAGCTGAAGGCCGAGCGAAGCCGACTCCACGACTCGTTGTCGCGAAGGACCTTCTTGTCCAGGTCCTTGAGCAACTCCGCAGCCATCTCCATGCGCTGGCGGCCGTAGGCCAGAGTGTCGTTGGAGAGGTCGTAGGTGTTGACCTGGGGATCGTAGTTGTAGAAGTCGTCGTCGGTGGCGAAGGTCAGATCCGGATCAGGAGACTTGGCGGCGATCTTCTTCAACTCGGCCGCCTCGTCGCCGTCGATCGGCTTGTAGGCGTACTCGATCGCCCAGTAGTCGTAAGGGCCGATCGTCGTAGAGGCGTAGTCGCCCTGCTTCTGGCCCTTGGGGGCGACGTTGATCGGGTTGTAGTCCATCACGCTGCCCGCCATACCCTTGGCGTGCGTGACGTTGACGTCGTTGATCTCTTCCGGCTTGAGCATGACGCTCGCCTTGAAGTTGTGCCGCAGGCCGAGCGAGTGCCCGACCTCGTGCATCACGACTTCCTTGATCGCCTGGCCGAGGAAGCCTTCCGGAAGCTTGGGCTCGTCGTCCTTCTTCTCCTTGTCTTTGTCCTTGTCTTTCTCCTCCTCGGCAGCGGCGGCGGCGAAGCTCGCCAGGGCGAGGGTGGCGAACCGCATCTCATTGCCGCGGGCGGCGGAGTAATTGCAGGCGGCCAGGCGGTTCTGATTCATGCGCTGGAAGAGCTGCGCCTGGATCGGGTCCCAACCGGCGGGGACGAGATCCACGAGCGGCGGGACGACGCCGTTCGCACCGGCGGCCAGGCCCATGGTCGCGGCCTTCTGGAGAGCCTCCCGGCGCGAGCCCGGCGGCGGAGTGGGCAAGCCGAAGCCCTGCTTGCTCGCCATGATCGGGCTGATGATCTCGGCCATGGCCAGCGGGGTGACGGCCGCCGGCGCCTCGCCGGGCTTGCCGGAAGGCGTCGGCACGCCCACCAGCATCGCGTACTCTTCCTTCCAGATCTTGATCCAGCTGGCGTCGAAGATGACGTCGCCGTCGATCATCTCGCCCGTCATCGGGTCGCTGCGGAGGCACGACATCGCATAGGTCGACCCGGTCGTGATCCAGCGCAGGGTGCAGTAGTTGATGTCTTCAGGCTCGAAGTCGTCCTGGTCGTTCTGCCACCGGACGGCCAGAGCGTTCAGGAAGCCGATCTTCTCAAACGCCTTGTTCCATTCGAGGATCCCTTGCTCCACGTAGGGCCGGTATTCCAGCGGCACGTTGTCCTCGATCCACCAAACGATCTGCTTCTTCGGCGGCGACAATTTGGCCTTGGGGTCGGCCTTTTCCAGCCGCCAGCGGTTGATCATCCGCTTGGCATCGGTGTCCGGGTTCGGCTGGCTGTAGTCGGTGACGGCGTTGAGGAAGTGGCCGACGCGGTAGTCGGCCAGCCGGGGCTTGTAGCCCGAGTCGGGAGCCTTGCAAAGGCTGTAGTGGATGACCATCGTCATCCCCCGCGAATCGACGACCGGCGAGGCCCCGCCGCCGTACGAATAGTAGCCGAAGCGCCCCCCCGAAAACGTCGCTTCCACCTGGATCTCAACGTTGTTGGGATACGCGCGGATCTTGTACCACCGCGAGCGGTTCTTATCGATCGACCCCATGCGGAGTTCGGCGAAGTCCCCCATGAGGACGTCGCCCAGGTCGACGACCAGCGCGCCGCCGTTGGGGCTGATGCTCAGGATCGGTAGGGCCATCAGCACGGAGTCGGTGTAGTTCTGCTTGACGGCCTTGTCCAGCGGCGTCCCCGAGTTCGCCGTGAAGTGGACGTTCTTGCGGACGATCTGGACCTTGTCGTCGATCCGACGGAACGACAGCACCCACTCGTCGCCGAAGTTCAGCGGATTCCCCGCGCTGGCCGTGCCGCGGGCGATCATGATCGGCGCTAGGATCGGCTTGTCGAGCTGGTCGGGCTTGATCTCGGCGTAGAGGTGTTGCTCCTTCTCGTGGAGCGTGAGGAAGCCCTCGTACTTCTTGGCGTCCTTGGTCAGCTCATGGAAGTCCTGGAATTTCTTGGCTTCCGCCGGCTTGCCCTCCGCCGGCTTGGCCTCCGCAGGTTTGCTCGGCTCCTCTCCGACCGCCGGCCCGCCGCCGACCAGCCAGGAGAGAGCCGCCGCGACCAGCGCGGGACCCGTCGAACGCTTCAGCAAGTCCATTTTCACCTCCAGAACGGAGTCAGTACGTCTGAGATGTCGGACCGGGCAGCCGCCCCTAGATTCCCCCAGGGCCGCCCACCCACCCCAGGCGATATCTTCGACAAGCGTCCCAGGGAATTCAAGGGGCTGATCGCCCAGTTCCTTCGGAGTTTCCGCCGCAATATCCATTAAATCCGGCTCAGAAAGGCGCGCTTCTCAGGACAGCAGCGGATCAATCGAGTAAGCAAGGCGACGCCAGGGCCGACTGATGCGCTCCGCCGCATTCGGCCGTTGGATTCAAGGAGGAAGAAAATGGCTGCCCGAGGAGATTCTCCAGCCCCCCCCAGAGCAGCGATTCTTCCGTCGCGCAAGGCCTTCTCGCCGATCGACATCCTACTGATCGGAGTCTGGTTCGCCCTGGCGACGGGGCTGTTTGAGCTGGCCGTCGGTCTGGCCTCGATCCACGGCCGAGGAGTGATCACCTACGACACTCTTCGAACGAACTGGCATCACGTCTGGATGGTCCCGCTTTCCTATGCTGCCCTGTTTCTCGCGCCCGTGACGGCGGCTGTGGGACTGGCGCTGGCGGCGCCGAGGTTTCGGCGAGGGCGTGCGGCGATCGGGGGATTCGCGGCGTTGTCGGCGTGGTCGCTGGCGTTGGGAGTGCCGGGGCTGAACACGCCCGCCAGGCTGGCTCTGGCGGGAGGACTGGCCGCGGCCGCGACGAGGCTTGCGCTGGGGCATCCCGACGGCTTCCGCCGACTGGTTCGCGCGACCGCGCCGGCGGGGCTTGTCCTGGTGGCCCTCGCGGCAGCCGGGGCGACGGCGTTTGAGCATCATCGCGGGCCTTCGGCGACTCCCGCGAAGGGCGACCCCAACGTCGTGGTGATCGTGCTGGATACGGTTCGGGCCGATTCACTCACCCCGTATGGGTCGGAGCGAGACGTTACGCCGAACCTCGCACGCCTGGCCCGCGAGGGCGTCCTGTTCCGCAACGCCCGATCGACGGCCTCCTGGACGCTGCCGGCGCATGCGTCGCTGTTCACGGGCCGGTTTCCTTCCGAGCTGTCCGTCGACGTCGGCCGGCCGCTTGACGGCGAGTTCCCCACGTTGGCGGAGCGGCTCTCCGCGCGGGGCTTCGCGACGGCCGGCTTCGTCGCCAACCTGGAGAACTGCAACGCCTGGTACGGCCTGGATCGAGGCTTCGACCACTATGAGGACTTCTACGAGAACGACCGCGTCGACGCCCGTGAGATCCTGCGGTGCTCGCGGCTGGGGCGGTTCACGGCGGCGTCGAAGTGGGGGGCGAAACTGGTCCGGACGGCGTTCGGACCGGGCTCTTACCAGTACCGGAAGTCGGCCGCGATGATCAACCGAGACGCCCTGGCCTGGCTCGACGCCCGGCCCGACGACGGCCGGCCGTTCTTCATGTTCCTGAACTACTTCGACGCCCACGACCCATACATCCCGCCGGCCGACGCCTCCCGCAAGTTCTCGGCCGGAACGAACGCCCCGCGCGACGCTTACGACGACTGCCTGGCCTATCTCGACGGCCAGATCGGCCGGTTGCTCGACGACCTGGACCGTCGCGGCCTGCGGGACGACACGATGATCGTCGTGACGGCCGACCACGGCGAGAGCTTCGGCGAGCACGGCCTGGCCGGGCATGGAATCAGCCTTTACCGGGCGGAAACTCATATTCCCCTGATCGTCGTCGCCCCCGGCAAGACTCCCCGCGAGTCGGCCGTCGATCGGCCGGTGAGCCTCCGCGACGTGGCTCCCACGATCCTGGATCTCCTCGGCGACGGTCCCGGGCCCTTCCCGGGTCCTTCGCTCTCGACGGCCTGGCAAACCTTCCCTGCGGCCGAGCTAGCCGAGGAGGACGAGCCGGTCTTCCTGGAGTTGGATCGCGCGGAGGCCGTGCCGGATGAGGCCGGCGACGCCCCAGCGCGGCTCGGGACGATGCGGTCGCTCGTCGCCGGGCGTCACGCTTACATCCTGAACGGGGACGGCGGCGAGGAACTGTACGACATCAAGACCGACCCCGAGGAGCGCCAGGATCTGGCCTCTCTTCCCGAATCCCGGGATCGACTCCGCCTGTTCCGCGACCTGATGCGCCCGCTGATCGACGTCGACTGACAACTCCTCAAGGACGAATACCCCGATGGCCGAGCAAGCCGTGATCGTCGAGTTCGAGTACGGGTCGAACGACCTCAAGCCCCTGCTGGACGTGGAAGCTCTGTTGATCTCCGAGGTGGGAAGCGCCGGCGTCGGTCAGTTCGACGGCGACGAGATGGCGGTCGACCTGAGCCACGGCTCGTTCTATCTCTTCGGCCCCGACGCGAACGCCCTCTTCGCGGCGGCACGGCCGATCCTGGACGCCGCTCGCTGCCTTCGTCGCGTTCGCGCCATCCTGCGGTTCGGGCCGCCGGTGGCCGGCGTCGCCGAGCGTCTCGTGACGCTCCAACCCTGAGCCGGTCGCAGGCCGCTGTCTCGCGTCCACTCCCCCCGTTAGAATCGGGGACGGCCCCAACGAACCGCGGGCCGGGAGGACGACGATTATGCGACGGCGGACGTTCCTGAACAGCGCCGCGGCGGTCGGCGCGGTGAATCTGGCGGGATGGTCGACGGCGACCGAAGACGGCGCGTCGGCGGCGAGGCCCGCGACCAAGTGGCGAGGCGTGAACCTGGGCGGCTGGCTCGCCCTGGAGAAGTGGATCACCCCCACGCTCTACGCCGGTACGAAGGCCGAGGACGAATACTCGCTCAGCCAGGAACTCGGCCCGAAGGGAGCGGCCGAGCGCCTGAAGCGACACCGCGAGACCTGGATCACGGCCGACGACCTCCGCTGGCTGGCCGATCGCGGGATCAACTCCGTTCGCATCCCGATCAACTACGGCGCGTCCGAGGAAAACCCGCCCTTCGTCCCGGCCCGTGAGACGCTCGACTGGGCCTTTGAGACGGCCGCCGCTAACGGTCTGGGCGTGCTGCTCGACCTCCACGGCGTCCCCGGCAGTCAAAACGCGTGGGACCACAGCGGACGGCAGGGGACGCTCGGCTGGCACACCAGCCGCGAGAACGTCGAGCACTCGCTGCGGATCGTCGACGACCTCGCCGCGCGTTTCGGCTCACGATCCAACCTGATCGGCTTCCAACTCCTCAACGAGCCCCGCTGGGACGTCCCGATGGACATCCTGAAAGGCTTCTACCGCGACGCATACACCCTCGTCCGCAAGCACATCCCCGCCGATCGCGCCTCGGTCGTGATCCACGACGGCTTCCGCCCCGGCGAGTGGTCCGGGTTCATGCAGCCTCCCGAATATCAGAACGTGGTGATCGACACACACTGCTATCAGTGCTTCACCGACGAGGACAAGAAGCGGTCGATCCGGGATCAAATCCGCTTCGCCCTGACGGATCGCGAGGAGCGGGTGGCGTCGCTCCAGAAGACGCTCCCCTGCATCGTCGGCGAGTGGTCGTGCGCTTTGCCGCCGGAATCGCTGCGCGGGCTCCACGGCTTCGCCCGCGACGCCGCCGTCCGCGCCTACGGCGACGCCCAGCTCCTCAACTACGAGACCGGCCGCGGCTGGTTCTTCTGGACCTACAAAACCGAGGCCGGCGGCGGCTGGTCGTTCCGCGACTGCGTCGAACGTGGCTGGCTGCCCCCTCGATTTGGAGACCACGCATGACGATCGACGCCGAGATCCCCAC
This sequence comes from Paludisphaera rhizosphaerae, assembly GCF_011065895.1. Lineage (NCBI taxonomy): Bacteria > Pseudomonadati > Planctomycetota > Planctomycetia > Isosphaerales > Isosphaeraceae > Paludisphaera > Paludisphaera rhizosphaerae. Next base: position 339,574 of record NZ_JAALCR010000003.1, read on the forward strand.
GACCTCGACGCCCCGCACCCGCACCACGGCCGCCTGGACCGGCATGGTCTTATCAACCCTGGCCATCCTCTTCCTCGTGATGGACGGCGTTATGAAGGTCGTGAAAGCCGGCCCCGTCCTCGAAGCCAGTGCCCCACTGGAAATCCCCGTGTGGACGATCCCGATCATCGGCGGGATCCTGCTGGTCCAGACGCTGCTCTACGCGATCCCGCAGACGGCCGTCCTGGGCGCGGTCCTCTTGACCGGCTACCTGGGCGGGGCCACCTGGACCCACCTGCGTATGAATGGGTCGCCGTTCGAGCTGGCCTTCCCCAGCATCCTGGCGACCTTCGTCTGGGGCGGTCTGCTGCTTCGCGAGCCCCGACTCAGGGCCCTGTTCCCGTGGCGTCGACCATCACGATAGACCAACGAGCCACCTGAGGAGCGAGAACATAACCATGAGGCTGACTCTCCTGACGGGAATTCTCGCCATCCTGTCGCTTGCCTCCGTCCGCGCGGCCGAGCCTCCCAACATCGTCCTTATGATCGCCGACGACCTGGCGTGGGACGACTGCGGCCCGTTCGGCAACCCGCACGTCGGGACGCCGAACATCGACCGGCTGGCCCGCGAGGGGATGTGTTTCGACCGGGCCTTCGTCATGGCCAGTTCGTGCAGCCCCAGTCGTTGCAGCATCATCACCGGGCGCTATCCCCACAACACCGACGCCCAGGAGCTGCATCAACCGCTGCCGAAGGAGCAAGTCACGTTCGTCGAGAAGCTCAAGGCGTCCGGCTACTGGACGGCCGCGGCCGGCAAGTGGCATCTCGGCGGCGCGGTCAAGAACCGGTTCGACGTCGTCCGCGAGGCCAACGCCGCGGGCTATCAGTTGGGGACCGGGAAGGACGCGGGGGACAAATTGGCCTTCGAGGGCGCGGGCGCCGCGCAGAGCGGCTGCGACCAGTGGGTCCCCGTCCTGCGCGACCGTCCCAAAGACAAGCCCTTCTTCCTCTGGCTGGCGTCTCTCGACCCGCACCGCGACTACCAGCCGAACACGATCCCAACGCCCCACCGCCCGGAAGACGTCGTGGTCCCCGTTGAATTGCCCGACACGCCCGAGGTCCGCAAGGACCTGGCCCTCTACTACGACGAGATCAGCCGACTCGACCACTTCGTCGGCGCTGTGCTCGACGAACTCGACCGCCAGGGGGTCGCGAACGACACGCTCGTCCTGTTCCTCAGCGACAACGGCCGGCCGTTCCCCCGGTTCAAGACCACCGTTTACGACGGCGGCGTCAAGACGCCTCTGATCGCCCGCTGGCCCGGCCGAATGCCGGCCGGCGCCCGCTGCGACAGCCTGGTCAGCACGATCGACCTCGCCCCCACGTTCCTGAAGCTGGCGGGCGTCCAGCCCGGCCCGACGTTCCAGGGCAAGGACGTCTCGCCCTTGTTCCGCGACCCGACTGCCAGGATCAACGACGTCATCATCGCCGAGCGGAACTGGCACGACTACGCCGCGCGGGGCCGCTCCGTCCGTTCCGAGCGATTCCGGTACGTGAAGAACGACGACCGCGAGAGCAACCTCAACCCGCCCGCCGACGCCGTCCGCAGCCCCACGTTCGTTGCCATGCGGAAGCTCCGCGACGAAGGCAAGCTCACCCCCGAGCAGTCCACCTGCTTCTTCAGCCCCCGTCCCGCCGAGGAACTCTACGACCTGACCGCCGACCCCCACGAACTCAAGAACCTCGCCGCCGACCCGAAGTACGCCGAGACGCTCGTTGAGATGCGCAAGACCCTCGCCGACTGGCAGCAACGAACCAACGACGTCGCGCCCGACAAGCTCAGCCCCGACGAGTTCGACCGCGAAACCGGCGACCCACTCCCCAACCGCGTACGGCCCCGCCCCACAAAGCGGGCGACGGCGAAGAGCGCCTCGGCGCCTTGAAGTCCCTCTCCCGCCGGGAGCGGGTCCTGAAAGGGCTCCGCGAGTTGGCCCTCATCCGGACCATACAGGGGGAAGGTGGCCGCAAAGCGGCCGGATGAGGGGGGGAATCCAAGGGCTGAGGCAAACGCAACCACCTCGAAAGGTGAAGACGAAGGCGATGACCTAGAGCGCCGGCCGTTTCGATCGCCTCTGCCGCTGCGAGTCTTCAATCGGCTATTCGGCGGGCGGCCTGACCGTTGAAGCCGTTTCGCAGCCGCCGGCTCACGACCAGTCCGCCGACCCCAAGCACGATCAGGACCGAGGGCTCGGGGACAGGCGTCTCGTCGAGCGGCGTGAGCAAGAGATACGAATCGACGCCGTCTTTCTCGCCTTCCGCGAGGATCCAGCCCGCCTGGTTGATGGTAATCGCGCTCGTGATCAACCATCCCGAACTCGCGTCGACAAGCTGATCGAGCCGAAGGGCGGTCCCGTCGCGGAAGAGAGCGCCGAAGTTTCCTTCCTCGTCTTCGGCTCGGCCGACGATCACCCCGGCGTCGTTGATCGCACTGGCGATGGAGTATCCGATTGAGTCGGGCGCCAGGTCGATCATCTTTCCGTCGCGATAGACAAAGGCGTGCAACGTTCCATTCGCGGTCTCCGCCGTCCCAACGACTTCGCCCAGGTTGTTCAGGCCGGCCGATGAGCTGTATGAGCCGCCGAGCGTCCCCAGATCCACAGACTTTCCAGTCCGATCCCTCAAGTAGGCGTGCGAGGGGTCCCCCGGCCAGGGCTGGGAGGTCCCCGCGACCTCGAGATGATCATTCAGGGCGGCGGCGGTCGTTACGCCTCGCCACCTATTGTAAGCCCACTTGGCGGGGTCCCCGGCCAGCCCACCCGCTGATGCAACATCGTCGGAATCCACCGATCCGGTCCTTGCCGAAGCGGGCGACAGCAGGATGGAGCGTTGCTCATTCTGACCGCCGTTGAGGTTCGACCAGTGGTAGTCGGTCGCCACGCCGATTTGCCATCCCTCCGAGTTGGAGGCGGTCGTCCGATATTCGACGCGATCACGCGTCAGGGGGCCGTCTTTCCAGGTCCAGGACTCCGAAAACACGACGTCGCCGGCCCTCGTGATTCCGATCGGAGACGAGTAGATGGGCATGCCTGCGAAAACTGCTGAGGTCGTCGGTGCCGGCGACGGAACCTGTGACCAGCGGCCGTCGCGATAGACGCCCGCGACCCAGGGTCCATAGCCGTAAGGAGGGAGACCGGGGCTCTGGCTCGACACACCGACCACCTGGCCGGAATCGTTCATCGCCACCGGTCGGTAGTCCGAGCCGAGGTCCGTCACCTTGTACAGCGGCGTCCCCGAAGCGGTGGGGGCCGAGGCGACCAGGAAGATCAAACCCGCCGCCATCATCCAGCGTCCCGACGACATGACCCCTCCATGGAAAGTCCCACTCCTCGGCCGGGCCTCCACCACGGTCGAATGCATTGAGACCATCGCTCTCTCAACCCCAGACGTCAAGATCAGCCCAATCCATACTGGGCGTCAGAGGCGTCGTGGCGAAGGACGGCTCACTCGGGGGGGATGCTGACTCGGGAATCGAAATCCCACAATTCCGCGACCAAAAATTGCGGTCATAGCCCCTACTCCTTTATGGAGGGTTGTGTGATCAGCACGCACGACGACGGACGATCGGCGGCGTTGAGAGAGGGGCGCGACCACGATGAAGTCGACGAACGAACCCATTCACTGCGAGGCGGACATGGTCGCTCTCGCTTCATTTCATCCGCCGGCGCCGTGGGCCCAGGGCGATCCAGAAATGGACGCTCCTCGCTCAAGATCACCAGTACCGGCCGGAAGCCATTTCTGGGTCAAACGTTGGAATCGGGGGCCGGGGCCACGCTTGCGTGGCGATGAAACCCAGATCCGTCTTTCTTCGGTGGTATTGATCGAGGAGTGTCACGAAAATGGTCGATCGAACCCGATCACGCCGCCGGATTCTCTAACGCAAGCCCATTCCCCACATAGACTTGCCCTCCCAGGACAGAGCAACAGCGACGGACGATCGAACCCAACCGAACCCGCCCGACTCGGGCGTCGGCAGATCCGGCCACGTCCGTCGTCATTCCATGGCCCAACTCGTGCGGCCACGCCAGTCAGTTCCAACCATCAGGATGAGACGTTGGGGGCGAGGGTTCTCGGAAATTGGTCGATCGAAGCCAATTCCCGAGAGTCGCCGAGCGCTGCAACTCCCTGGCTCTGTGGAGCCTATGAAGAGCATGGGCTTTCACGAATTGGGACCGTTCCGCGCGAACGAACCCGCCGCGAATGTCGTATCGAAGCCGGCGCAACCGCTGGTGGAAGCGGGGCGGAAAATCGTAAGATGAAAGTCGTCCAGCCGCGCGGGGGGTGCAACGTTTCTCGCGAGCGGTCGAATCGGTTCCGGTGGCCCGTTCGCTGCCGTGCATCAAGAAAGACGAGGAGCGTGGGCCATGGCCGAACGACGTTCGAATCCGGGCGGCGGTAAAAAACGTCCGCCGCGACAGGAAGGGGGCGGTCCGCGTCCGCCCGGTGGTCCCCAGCGGAGTCTCTCCGGCGCGGGGAGGAAGCCCAAGCGGTTCGGCCAGGATCAGGGTCCGCCGGGACCTGGCGGCAAGCCGCCGCGCGCCGGCCAGGGTCAAGGCCCGCCGTCGGGACCGGCCGATCGCAGGCCGCCGCGCGGTCGGACGACCGGCGAAGGTGCGCCCCGCAAGCCGCGCCGCCAGCCGTTGAAGTCCAGCCCCGAGGCCGAGAAGGGCGAACGCCTCCAGAAGGTTCTGGCCTCGGCCGGCCTGGGCTCACGCCGGGCGTGCGAGGAGTACATCCTCCAGGGCCGCGTCACGGTTGACGGCAAGACCGTCAAGGAACTCGGCGCGCGGGTCCACCCGGACGAGGTCACGATCGCCCTTGACGGTGAGAAGCTCAAAGCCGAGCGCCACGTCTACTACGCGGTGAACAAGCCCAAGGGCTACGTCTCCACGAATGAGGACCCCGCCGGCCGGCCCCGCGTCGTCGACCTACTCCCCTCGGTCCCCGAGCGCGTCTACACCGTGGGACGGCTCGACGAGGACAGCACCGGGCTGATGATCCTGACCAACGACGGCCAGTTCGCGAACAAGCTGGCCCACCCGCGGTACGGGGTCGAGAAGATCTACCGGGCCGTCGTGGCCGGCACGCCCAGCCAGGAAGTCCTGGCCCGGCTGACCGAGGGCGTCTGGCTCTCCGACGGCAAGGTCCGCGCCAAGCGCACCCGGGTCGTCGGCACGCAGGGCGAGGCGACCATCATCGAGCTGGTGCTGGCCGAAGGCAAGAAGCGCGAAGTCCGCCGGATGCTCGCGAAGTTCGGCCACAAGGTCATGTCGCTGACGCGCATCGCCATCGGCCCGATCAGCCTGAAGGGGATCCCCGTCGGCGACGCCCGGCCGCTGTCAAGGACCGAGGTCGACATGCTCCGCAAGGTGGCGTCCGGCATCGCCATCTCGCCGCCGCGCGACCTCGCCCCCGATGCCCGCCCCCGCGGTCGCAAGCCCGACCAGGGCCCGCGCCGGCCGCATTCGGCCGAAGGTCGCGATCAGGGACCGCCGCCGCGCCGGGGACGCGAGTTCGACCCCGAGGCTCTCGGCTCGCCCCCATCCCAGCGCCGGGGACGCCCTCCCCAGGGCCGTCCCGACGATGATCGCCGCGCCGCCCGTCCGGAGCGATCGCCGAGCGGCGTCCGCCCGCCCCGCCAGCACTTCGAGGAAGGCCCGGAGGGTCCGCCGCCACGCCCGCAAGGCAAGGGTCGCCAGGGATACCGGCCCGAAGGCGGACCGCCGCGCGGCAAGGCCGCATACCGACCGGAAGGAGGCGGACCGCCGCCGCGCGGGAAGGCTCCGTACCGACCCGAAGGGGGACCGCCGCCACGCGGGAAGGGCGGCTATCAACCCGAAGGCGGATTGCCGCCGCGACCGCCGGGTCCGCCGCCGTCCCAGCGTCCGCCGCGTCCCGCCGGCCCGCCGCCGTCGCAGCGTCCTCCCCGCCCCGAAGGGCCGCCGTCGCCCGAACCGAGGGGAAGGCGGATCATCGGGCTGGACAACGTCTACCGTGAGACGCCCGAGAACGCCGGGCCGGGCGGCCCGCCCAAGCGGCCGATGCCGAAGCGGCGTCCGCTGCGCAAGGCGGCCGGAGTCAAGCGGAAGCGACCGGGCGAGGATTCATGAGCGACCTCTGCACGAACAACGCCCTGATGCGTCCCGCCGCGCTCGTCCTGGAGAACAGGCCGATCGCGCGGGACACGTTCCTCCTGCGGCTCGACGCCGCCGAGATCGCGCGCCGGATCCTCCCCGGCCAGTTCGTCATGGTGCGAGCCTCTGAGGAGGGGGCGGACGACCCCCTGCTCGGCCGACCGTTCGCCCTTTACGACGTTCAACGCAAAGGGACAGGCGAGCCGGTCTCGTTCGACGTCGTCTACCTGGTGATCGGCCGGGGGACGGCCGCCCTCTCGCGTAAGCGACCCGGCGACCGGCTCGACGTCTGGGGTCCGCTCGGCAACGGCTTCGGGCCGTCGCCGGGCCCGGGCCACGCCCTCTTCGTCGCCGGCGGCGTCGGCCAGACTCCATTCCTGGCCCTCGGCCGCGAGTGGCTGGGCGCGACGACCTACGGCGAAGGCGAATCGCCCAAGGGTTCCCCCGTCGAGTCGGCGACCTTGCTCTACGGCGTTCGATCGGCCGATCTGCTGGCCGGCGTGGCGGACTTCGAGCGGGCGGGGATCCGGGTGGAGGTCGCGACCGACGACGGCTCCGCCGGCCGTGCGGGGTTCGTCACCCAGCTTCTGGCCGAGCGGCTCCAGGCCGGTCAGCGTCCCGCCAAGATCGTCGCCTGCGGCCCTCCGCTGATGCTGGCGGCGGTCGCCGGCCTGGCTCGCGACCACGGCGTCGCGTGCGACGTCTCCCTGGAAAACCACATGGCCTGCGGCTTCGGAGCCTGCTTCAGTTGCGTGACGCCGATCCTCCAGGACGACGGCCGACCCGACCTCCGCCGCGTCTGCGTCGAGGGCCCCGTCTTCCCGGCCGACCGGGTCGACTGGTCCCGCCCCTCGCATTGATGAAGTAAGAGATCAGCGTCGACTTTTGGCCTGCTGGGCGCGGATCTGGTCCCGAATGCGAGCGGCCGCTTCGTAGTCCTCGCGGGCCACGGCCTCATCGAGCTGCTCTCGCAAAGTCTTTTCCACAGCGTAGTTGCGACGAATTTCCTGCTCGTTCAAGCGGAGTTGTTCGATGAGCGACGGGTTGGGGGATTCGGTCGCATCGCGTTCCTCCCACCAGGTCCGCTGGTGCAGAGCGATCCTCTCAACGCCGTCGCGGAGGGCGTCGATGGCCTCTTCGGGCCGTCGCCGCTCCAGGGCCATGGCCGCCTGCGCCTGGGCCTTGTGGAACTGCACAAGCCCGCGGAACTGCTCGTGTGAGGCGATGTAATCCTCGTCGGCCCCGTGCTTTCGGACGAAGTCCATGAGGGCCAGGGTGTGGTCGGAATCGCGGATGGCCAGTTCGTAACGGCGGAGCGAGAGCCAGGCCATCCGACGGTGATAGAACTGGACGAACTCGCGGTCAGCCTCGACGCAATGGTGCTGCGACATCACCCAGTTCGAGCCCGGACTCTCGCTGGTCCCTCGGTTGGCGGCATGGTAGCGGAGGTAGTCCAGATAGGTCGTCGCCCCATGCGGCCGGGAGCCGTCCGGACGACCGGCGACCTCCAGTTGAAGCACCCCCAGCTCAATCCGGATCTGCAGGACGTTGCGACCGTCCCGGGCGCGGATCTCACGAGCCAGCACCTCCCCCGGCTCGGGATCGTAGGGCCACCCCTGGATGACGTCGTCCAAATCCTTCCGCATCCGCCAGCCCCCCGAGCGCGTCCGTTGCCGCCCCGCTTCCACCGCCTCTTGTCGAATTATAGTCCTCCCCGCATCGCAATCCTACAAATCACGAGCCCCAGCCGCCCAGCCTCCCGATTCTCGAACGCGATTTCCAATTTCCGCCCCGCCACCCCCTTGAAAATGGGACGACGACTCGGCATCATGTTCCTATCAATCCCACCTGCCATCGCCCTCCTAGCTCAATTGGCAGAGCAGCTGACTCTTAATCAGCGGGTTGTAGGTTCGAGTCCTACGGGGGGCACTTTAACATCATGCGAGCAAATGACTTAGGGAGAGAGGCCGCCCGAAGGAATTAAGGGGTGGCAGTGAAACTCGCCCAATCTCGCCCTTAAGTGCCTGTCAAGGCAGTATTTCTGCTGACAGCAAAACTCCGGGCCGTTGAGTCGCCTGTGGTTGCTGATCCTTTGCCGACGGCTACTAGAGCGCCGACCTATCGCATCGCGTACATTGTGCGGGAATTGAACCAGCCGACGATGTCTTGCGGTGTGATGATGCTTGCGCAAGGCGTCGCCGATCGCGTCGATCACGGCGTCAGTCGAGCGGGCCGCGGCCGACCTCAGCTCGCCCTTCAGCTTCGAGAACATCTCCTCGATCGGCGAGAAGTCGGGACTCGAGGTGGGCAGCGGGATGACCTCCGCTCCGGCTCGGTGGACGGCCTTCAGCACCGCGGCCGCCTTATGCGGCGACACGTTGTCCCAGATCACGACGTCGCCGCGATGCAGCCGCGGGGCCAGGACCTTCTCCGCGTAAGTCTCGAATGCGGCGGCGTCGGTCGCCCCCCGGAACACGAACGGGGCCGTCGCGCCACGGAATCGCAGGTCGCAGATCAGCGTCAGCGTCGTCCACGACCGTGGGGCCGCCGCCTCCACTCGCCCCCCCTCGGGGGCGCGGCCGTAGGCCCGCGTCATCGACGTGTTCGCCCCGGTCTCATCCACGAAGACGAGGCGCCTCGGGTCGACGCCCGCCGCCGCCTCGAGGAACGCCGTGCGTCTCTCGCGACCCTCGGGCGTGTCGCGTTGGGCGTCGTGGAGGACCGTCTTCTTGCGGGTGATCCTCAATCTCTTCAACGCCCGCGCCACGGTCGTGCGACCGCAGTCGACGCCCAGGCGGTCGCGGAGTTCGTCCAGGGTGGCGTCGGGTTGCTCGCGGACCAGCCCCCAGAGCCGCTTGAGGTCGTCGCCGCCAAGAACAGGGCGACGTCCGCCGGCGTGCGGCCTGGGATCGACCGAGCCGGTCTGGCGATACCGCTTCAGGAGCCGAACGATCGTGGAGACGTCGACGAGGAACCGCGCGGCGATCTCACGCAAGGAACTAAGGAACTCTCGCCAGCCGCCACTGTCGCCAGGATTCGCTCGCGAAGATCTTGAGAGTAGGGTCGCACGATGCACCTCCTGACTACCCTCCATTGTATTCAGGGCAATCCGATCGGTCGGCGCTCTAAAGCATCGAACGGGCGATGGATTAGAACTTCATGTGATTGCCGGGGTAACGAACGAGCCGCCATGCGGCCTATTGAGAGCCTTGCGACAATGAAGACCTCACTGATCGTCGGATCGAGACCGGAATGCGATGTTGTGGTAACAGTCCCTTCGGTTTCGGGGCGTCATTGCCAGGCGATCCGCGAAGGAGATGTCGTTTACCTGCAGGATCTTGATTCGCGCAACGGAACTTACGTCAATGGCAACCGGCTCGCGGGGGCCGATAGGGTCGCGATCACGGCCTCGGATATTGTCCATTTGGCGAGCCATCAACTCGACCTTGCCCCGGTGTTCGCCGATCTGTCGATGACCGCCGCCTCGACCGAGAGGTATCTGAGTCTTAAAGGGGATTCCGCCGTCGTCGGTCGCGGGATTGACTGCGATATCACCGTGGCTCTACCGAACGTCTCCACGAGACACGCTCGGCTCGCCAGGGTCGGCGGCGAAGTCATGGTCGAAGACCTCGGGTCGGCGAATGGGACGTTCATCGATGACGTCCCGGTTAAGAAGCCAACCGTCATACCGCGCCAAGGCGTCCTAAGTCTGGGATCAAGCCGATTCCGGCTCACACAGGATTCTTGGGGCTCGCTCCCACTAGTGATCGCGTCTCAGCCGACGTCCGGTGTTCTTGGGACCGTTCCGCCCACGGTCGCTCCATCGCTGTCCGTTAAGGCCGCCGAGACGTCGGCTATCGGCCAGAGCAAGATGGCGATACTCGCGGCTGGAATCGCCGCCGCTCCGATGCTGGCCGGCCTTGGTGCGAGACTGGCGGACGGTGGAGGGTTCACCGCTCCGTTCATCCTTGCATTGGCGGCACCGGCGCTGGGGGCGCTAGACGTGCTCGCTCTCAGCCAAATGGGCGTATCTGGACCGTGGGCCCTAGCGGGGGTTGTCGGGTCGATCGTCGTTCAGGCCGCGCTGCTCGGGGTCCTGGGGGCTCCCTCCGCGCTTCCTTCGGCTCTAATCATCCTCGCCCTCGCCGGATTCGTAGGAGCCGCGGCCGCAGCCTTGATCAAGTCTTGCGTGCCTGTAGGGACAGGACCGCAGGCTGCCGCCACGATCGGGCTTGTCGCTGCGATGGCGTCCCTGGGGGGACTCGTCCCGATGCTCCCCGACCTTCCCGCAATTCTCAGGCCCGCGGCTGCGTTGTCACCGACTCGTTGGGCCTTCGAAGGGCTCGTCCTCGCGGATTCGGCAGCGAAGCCTGTCGCAGAGCGGATCTTCCCCGCGGCGACTCACCAGATGGGAATGCCCGCGGATTGCGCGGCCTTGACGCTTATGGCGACGGGTCTCGTCGGTCTCATCGCCGCATTGCGAAACACTAACGGCGTCGGTCCTCAGCCGGCCTTCTCAGCTGCCTGAGCGGGCAATTTGTCCTTGAGCCGCTTGAGTCGTTCCGCCGCGCTCGGCAGAGCCCGATAATGCAACTCAAATAGCGGGGTGTCAGGCTCGTCCTCCGGCCTGACATCGCCCGAAAGGAATCCGTTCGCACCCGCATATCGGTCGAAGTTCGTCAGAAATGCGAGGCACTCCCGACGTGTGGAATAAAGCCTCTTGAGTTGTTGCAATGCCCAGTCGTCGGCCTCGAACTCCAGCGTCTCGCCATAGCTGCGAGGGAAAATGAACATCAGGAAAAGCTCGCCCGTCCCGTAGGGCAGGTCCTTCAAGGCAGGCGTTCGCAGGCATCGAATCGCGTCGCCTCGATCGACATGATGGATCTCATGCGCCAGCGCAAACTGCAGGACGTAATCCTGGTCCTCGCTGGCCCAGTTCATCAGGCCTCGCGTAACGTACACGTAGCCGCCTGGATGGGAGAAGGCGTTGACCGCGTCCGAATCAAGGATGTTAAAGCGGTATCGAACATCCTTTCTCTCGCAGTTCTTCAGGATGGGCTCCGCGGCTTCCATCAATCTGCGTTCCATGTCCTCGTTTTGGAATCGACGAGTCAACTGAGATTGCATCACCATGCGGTTGAGTTCTCTTCCCAACTCCAATTCCTGGTCGGCGGTTAATTGATCCAAATCCCACTTACGCTTGGCTTCGCGCGAGGCGAAATATGGGTTGATCGACTCCAAACCGATTGGTGCCTTCGCATCCAAGGTTGAGTCGCCGGCTTTGGGTGCAGCGTCGGGGGGGGCGGGTGCAGGCGAGGCGTCGACGGCTTTGGTCTCGGCAGGAGGCTGCGTTTCCGGAGTAGCGACGACGGGGGCCTCTGCAAGGGGCTGGGTCGTCGCAACCGATTTCGTCGCCAGGTCCGGGACCGGGACTGGCTCGCTCGCAGGGGCGACACGGATCGGCGGCGGGGCGGGCTCGAGAGAATTGGAACGATCGGGCTGATCGGCAGGAAGGGCGGCGGAACCCTCTCGCTGCGGCTCCGGCTGGGCCGCCGCCTCCTTCAAGCCAATCCTATGCACCTGCCCGAGTGTCCCAACGAACCAGCAAGAAACTATCACGTAGACAAGAGCTCCAGCGGCGATTCCGGCTTTCCTGGCCACAGGGATGCTCCGGGAATAGATCAGGGGTGGACCGGGGCGGGCTGGCCTTCGGCTTCGGGATTCTTGACCATTTCATAATGGGTGCGAAGCCTGGAGTAAATCTCCGGGAAAATCGCCTTCTCTTCGGGGGTGACCGCGGCACCGAACTGAAGGTTGTGGTTCCGCATGTATTGCCGCAGATCGTTGACCGTCGTGCCGGAGTAATGGTCGAGATCGTGCAGGGCGAGTTGGAGTCTGTGGGTCTTGAGCATCTCGACCGTACTCTCCAACTCGCGGATGCGCTGAGCGCCCTCGATGTTGCGCCGATCGTTGGGGCGATCGCGAAACGCTCGTTCGAGGTCGGTCCCCATGTTCTTGACGGCCGCGGAAAGCCTGTCGATGGCCGCGATACTCGTCGCGCCCTCAACCTCCTGCTCCAGGACATTCGCCAGCGCGTCCTCGTAGTCCTTCCGGACGCCGTCGAAGCGGGGGTCCTGGAACGCCAGGGGCCATTTGCCTCGCTGGCGGAGGACCAGGCGCCTCATCGAGAAGCTCTGAGCCCCTAGCCCCGCCACCTTGAACGGGAGCCTGCGAACCTCGTCGACGGTCAGGCCGATCGCCGGGGTGCTGTGAACGGACTCCGAGTTCACACCGGAGTTCATCTTCTCAAGGATCTCGTTGAGCGCATCCCCCGTGTCCACGTCGCGTGCCTCCGGCGAGTTGAGGATGCGGTCGTGGATCTTGCGGTAGTTCTCCAACCGCTGCATCTGCAGTTGGTGGCGGTGGATGGCGTTAAGGTAATTCTGCATGGCCAAGGACGCGGCGACGTACTCATTGAAACGAATCCAGGTGTTGAGGTGGATGGACTCCGCCTGCGCAGAAGACTTCGCCCCGAGCCCGCGTGCCAGTTCGGCGAAACCCAAGCCGCGCAGATAGTCACCCTCGGGGGTAGAACCCGGTTCAAGGACGAGGACCTGGGCACGTCCTGACGTGGCGGCGCTCAGAAGTATGAGGACGGCCAGGCTCAAAGGCTTCCACATCAATCGGACCTCCCGCTGTTGAATTCGGGGCGTGACTTCGTTGTGGATCATCGGCCCCTCTGCAAGGCCCGGATTCGGGCGTCGTATTCGGCCTGGTTCTGCCTCACGATCCGAGCGGACGCCGCGGCGACTTGACTGAAGAATCTGTCGAACGCCGCCGCGCGTCGGTCGGCGGCGGCGTATGATCGGGCCTTCTTCACCTTGCTCCGAATCGTGGAGACGAACTTCTCGCCGCCAAGCCGTTCGACCCATTTCGCTCCATCGACGTAACCGCTGTAGCCATTGTCGCCTGACGCCTCGATAGCAACGAAATTTCGGTCGAGTTCGCCAGCGGCGAGTCGGACCTTGTCGTATCCCAAGAGAACTTCCATGGCGACGATCGTCAGGATGGCGTCGCCGCCAGTCTTCGGTGCGTGGACGTGAATCCGAACGACGGTCGGAACCTCGGGCTTGCCATCACCGCGGAGTTTTAATTCCGCGATCTCCTGCTCGTAGATCGACGCCATCATTTGATCGACCAGGAGTTTAACCTCGGACTTGCCGCCATTTCGATGATAGTCGAAGTACCCCCGGCCCAGGCTGACGTTGTAGCCTTCCTTGGTGTCGATCCTGACTCCGATCCCGCCGGGGTACTTCGTCGATCTTTCGAAGGGAACGCGGCCGATCAGCAGGATGTCGGCGATCTCTATTTCACGACCGTCGAAATCACTCATCTCATCTTGGAGGCGGCTCAGGCTCACGGGATTCTTGATCTCGTTCCCCGGGTCGGGCGAACCGGCGGTAGCCAACGGCGACGATGACGCCGCGTCGATCGCGGGCGTCGGAGTGGTTGTCGCGGTCGCGGCAGGTTTCGTGGCTTCGATGAAGGAGGGCTCCGAGACCGACGTCGAGAGGTTCGATGTTGGAGGAGGCGTCCGGAACGGGAGGGGTGCGTTTTCTTGGCTCGCGTCGACGATTCGAGACTCGTCGTTGAGCTTCGGTCTCGGGGCCGGCTGCGCGACCGCTGCCGGTTCGCGTGGTGGAGCGTCTGTCTTCGCCAGCATCGGTCCGACTGTCCTCGCAAGAGTCGACGCGATCGCGTTTGGCGGCGTTTTGGTCGCCTTCCGAGCCACCGGCGGCGTTGCTGTCCGACCCAGGTAAAGTCCCGCCGGCACGACGACCACCATCAAACACGCAGCGGCCGCTCCAATAAGCCTCAGCCTTCCGTGCCCAGACGCTTCTGACGAGTCTTCCGGTTCCTCGGGCTGCTCTCCCGAGGTGGGTGGTTCAAGGATGGTCGGGGAGCCGAGTGGATTCCGCGAGACGAACGGCGCAGCTTCGAGAACGGTCATTCCTTCCCGCGGCGGACTAAACGCGTCGGCTGACTGTTCGAGAATGGTCCTCCCACCAGGCGGGGGGCTAGGCCGTTCGACCAGAGTCATCCCGCCCAGAGAAGACTGCGATCCGAAGGGGGGGGCTTCGATGATCGTCGCTCCGCCTGTGGGCGATTGATGCGTCACGGCCCTCTCGCCCGACTTGGCCGCGACTTCCTTCATGATTGGAGCGAGAGCCGCGGCCACCTCGGCGGGGGTCTGGAAGCGGTCGGCCGGACTCTTGGCCATCATCCTCGCGACCAGGGCTGCCAACGCCGGGGGGACGTCGGGACGCATCTCATTGAGCGGTTTCGCCTGCACTGAATGGTGTGCGCTGAGGATCTCGTGAAGGCTGCCGGAGAAGGGGGGACGTCCGGCCAGAAGGCAGTAGAAGGTGCAGCCCAGGCTATAGACGTCGGCTCGAATGTCGGTTTTCAGGGCGTCCTTCGTCTGCTCCGGGGCGACGTACTCAGGCGTACCCATCATCCCGCACTGCTGCGTCGGTCCGCTATCGATGTCGGCCTCGCTAGAAACCTTCGCCAGGCCGAAGTCGAGAATCTTGATTGTCGGGCGTCGCCCCTCGCGAGCGACCATTAAATTGCTGGGCTTGACGTCGCGATGGACCATTCCGCGCTCATACGCGTGCTGAAGACCGTGGGCGGCCTGCCGGATGAAATTGCAGGCGATCGGTACGTCCAGCCGCCCCTTGGCTTCTACGAGCCTGGAGAGGTCGCATCCCTCGACGTACTCCATGGCGAAGATGATGCTCTCGCCAAGGCGAGAGGCGCTGAAGGCGGTCACGATGTTCGGATGATGGAGTTGGGCGGCGGCCCGAATTTCCTGAAGGAATCGGTCCATCACCGTTTTCTGCTTCACGAGGTGAGCGCCAACCACCTTGAGGACCTCTTTGCGTCCCATGAAGATGTTCTCGGCCAAATAGACCACCCCCATGCCGCCTCGCCCCAACTCTCGGATGATCTTGTAGTCCGGATGCAGCGCCAGATCGGGAGGGATCGGAGTGCCGCTTTGAGCCCGCGGGGCCACGACGCCAGGGGAGGTGGAGAGAGGAGTGCAGCGACATCGGCACTCCTGGCAATCGGCCAAGTGTGCGGTGATCGCTCCGAGGAGAATCGAGTCCAACGACCCGCGACTGTAGCTCGCAAGGGTCTCGGCGCTCGGATGCTCGACTTTGTTAGGCATGATGCACTCTCGACTTCGGCTCCGGGGTATGCGGTTACTCATCTAGATGTTGATCTGGGACTACTGCATGCCAATCTGAAACCCTAATTGGGAGCCACCAAGGAAGTCGTGGGAACGGATTTAGAGCTGTTGAGTGTGCGCCCGTGATCGGCGTAATAGGTATGAACGAGGAGATCGGCTATAGGTGTCGGACTCATCGGAGCCCGGCCCGAACTTCCTGTGCTACGTGGGTGCGGCATGGCCCTGTCCATTGATCTCGATCGGCATTCCATCGAGAACGAGCTCAAGACGTGGAGGTCGCCCCGATCGCGACATATTCTGCCCTCTCGGTTCCGACGGCAGACCTTCGACAGGCGAACCTGGCGCAAGAGAGTCCACTGCCGTTCGGAAACTACAAATCGAAATTCTCTTCTTGTTACGAATCATGGCCAGGTGAGTGTTGGGCCTCGAGAGGGATTCTATACACGCTTGCACGCATCAAATCATGCTTTAATGCGTGCTGTTCGGAGGGGCGAGGGTTAAGGATAGAGAATCCGATAGTGGCCGCAGACTTTCGAGTGATGATCGCCGCCTGGGCTCCTCAGGCGGTCGGCCGAGAAACTCGCAAGGTGTAGGTCGAGCTAAGCGCTCCGATCCTGTACCACTCAATCGAGCGTGCCGCGAACAATCGCCAGGATGCCGGCGCGTACGGCCTTCGGGAGATCCGGCCAGACTTCGACGACCGAGAGTAGGTCGTGATCTATCGGACGAGTGTCGTCGGGCAATAGATGGGCAAGATTCGAGGAGGCGAGACGCAAGCGCCTTACAGATAGGCTATTACGGCAATCCGTCTTCTGACTCTTAATCAGCGCGTTGTAGGTTCGAGTCCTACCGGGGGCATTTTCGACACTGTCCGACTCCGGCCGACGGGGGCCGTCAAACCCCGCTCTTCTCGGGCGAAGCTTACTTCGCCTGACCTACCTTCGGCGACTGCCGTTCCTCCTCAATCCGTCCTATCGTCTTGCCCGTGTCGCGAGGGCGTCGAGGCCGACGATCGCGGCGCGGTCGCCGGCTTTACGGACGAGTTCGCAGATCAGGTCGATCGTGCGGAACTCTGGGTCGACGACGTACAGGCAGGATGGGTGCGAGAGGAGGTCGTAGACGGCTCGGTTCTCGATGGCCCAGTCGACGCCCAGACGGACGGCCCGGAGGAATGACTCCAACGGCCATTGGCCGGTCCGGAACGCGCCGATGTCGCTGATCGGGCTCATGGGGACCTCGATCAGACCGTCAGGGTAGACGAACGGCTGAGCGGCGGGCTGCGCCCGAACGATGTCGGCTAGAACGTCGTCGGGGGGCTCGCCGGGACTGGCCGGTTTGTGAGCCGGATACATGGTGCTGACCCAGGTGTATCCCTCGTTGAGCAGCATCCGGCGGACGTCGGGGCGATCGCGGAGACCTCCGGCGAAACCTCCCGGCGCGCGGAAGCCGGCCGGAGCGATCCCAAGTCGGGATTTCATCGCGGCGGCCCCCAGCCGGACGTTGTCCCGGATCGCCTCCGCCGGCGTCTTCCCCTCGATCAACCAGGGAGCCCGCTTGAAGCGGAACTGGACCTCATCCGGCCGCGTCGCGAGCAGGTAGACGTGGTCGTAAGTGTGGTTGCCGATGGGATGACCGTCGGCGGCCAGACGCTCAAGCCAGCGGACGTCCTCCTGCTCGAAGAGCTGGCCGACGGCGAAGTAATGGATCACGCCGCCCGCAGCCTTGACGCGGCGGCCGGCCTCGACCGCATAAGCCTTCGCCTCGGCGTTGAGATTCCCCTTCTCATAGTCCCAGTGTACGTCCTCGCGCCTGGGGAAGTTGCGGGCCATCTCCAGGTCGAGCGTGATCGCGATCAGGGCGCGATCCGCCGAGGGTTGAGCGACCGCAGCAGGCGCGCAAGAGGCGGCGGCGAAGCCCGCCGCAGCCGTCGCAAGGAAATCCCGTCGGGTGGCGAGCAGATCTCGGTTCATGGCTTCACCCCCGTGGACTTCGGCTTCGGCTGATCGGCGGAGTCGAGCTTGATCCACGAAATCTGGGTGACGAGTTGATCGAGCGCCGCGAACGAGAGGGCGGCGTTGGTGGCGAACCTGGGTGAGTCGTTGCCGGGGAAGGTCGCCAGGCTGGCGTCGCCGACGAGGAAGACGTCGAAGTCCTTGGAGAGATTCTCAAAGCCCGCGGTGGTCTTGCGGTAGCACATGTCGGTCGCATAACCGGTCAGGAGAACGTGGCGGACCCCATGCTTCGCGAGGAAGTCACGCAGCGGCGCGTACCCTTCCGCGTCGAACACGACGACGTCGTCGGGGTGGGCGTCGACGTCCGTCGTGATCGGGATCGGCATCTTCCAGAAGTCGGGGCCGTTGTAACGCGGGCCGGGATCGAGGCCGCGGAACTGGAGGAAGTAGTCGATCACCGGCCGGTCCGTTGAGAGCGTCAGCGACGTCGGCAAGGGCTCGCCCGTGTAGGGGATCGAGGCGAGTTTCTCCTTCAGCTCCTTCAGCCCCTGGGCACGTTCCTCTGGGGTCGGCGTGTGGTTGAACGAGCGGTAGGCCTTCGTGCGAATCGGATCGGCAGGACCAGGCAGGCTGTACATGACGAAGGCCGCCTTGCCGCGCAGCGACTTGAGGAACGGGTCGACCACCTCGCGCGTGTGCCGAGCGGCGAGGCCGTTCTTGACCGGGGTGCAGAAGTCGCAAACGCCGGCGGGCTCGGGAGTCTTCCATCCCTGGCCGTCGTCGATCCCCCAGGGGTGGACCATGATCACGGCTGTGTCGGCTGCGCGGAGGCGGTTGGGCGTCTCGATGATCCCCCGGGCGTTGTATGAGAACCGCCAGGCGCGGACCGAAAGGTCAGCCCCCTCGTCCTGCACGATCGCGGGCGCCTCGAATCGCGCGACCTCGCGGACGGGCTCGATGAACTCGGGATGGTCGGCGAGGATCGGACGCGGCGATGCGATCGGCGTAAGCCGGTTCTCGTAGACGCGCGTGGAGCGATCCTGAGCACGGGCCGGTGCGACTGCGGCCAGGGCGAGGCCGAGTGTCAGGAATCCCGCGAGCACGCGGACCGATTCTGGAATCGTCATGGGCGTCTCACCTCGCGGGGGCTGCGGCCCGAGACGCGTCCTCGGGCCGGGATTGGAGATAGCGGAACAGGTCGCGGACCTCTTGCGGGCCGAGCGGCTTGAGGAGCCCCTCGGGCATGATTGAGACGGGGAGTTCGCGAAGCTCCTCGATCTCCTCCCGCCGCAGAACGACGCGGGTGTTCTGGGAATCGACGAGCGTCACGCTCGCTCCGTCTTGCGCCGCGATCACTCCGGACAGGACGCGGCCGTCGCGAGTCGCGGCGGCGTACTGGAGGAACTGGGCGCGGATCACCGCGCTCGGGTCGACCAGGCTGGCCAAAAGGGAGGCCGAATCCTCGCGGGCGACGCCGGTCAGATCCGGGCCGACCTCGCCCCCTTCGCCGAAGAGTTTGTGGCAGCTTGCGCAGTTCTTGGCGAACAACGCCCGGCCGCGTTCGTGATCGCCGAGCCCAGCGCGGAGGTCGTTGCTGAGGCGTCGAATCTCGGCGAGCTTGTCCTCGGGCGTGCCGGCCTTGACGCTCCCCCAGTGCTTGCGGACCAGGGCGTCCAGGACCGAGTCGTTGTGGAGGGAGACCTGACGGAGTTCGGCGAGGGCGAAATCCGACGTCGGGATCGCCCCGGACTCGACTTCGCCGAGCAGGACGCGGGCCCAGACCGGACGGCCAAGCATCACCGTACGGAGCCTTGCTCGGAGCGGTGCACCGGCGGTCTTGTAGCGATCGACGAGCACCGCTGCGGTGCGATCATCGCCGAACCGGGCAAGAACGTCGAGCGCCGCGGACTGGACCTCGGGTTGCTGGGCTGACAGCGCGGCGAAGGCAAGGCTCGCGGATTCGGGGTCGCCGAATTCGGCCAGAAGTCCCAGCAATGCAACCCGCCGAGCCGGTGGTGTGTTCGGCTCCGCGGCCTCGGCTCGCGCGAACGCCACGGCACCCGGTCGGTCGGCACGCATCGCCAGGCGGAGCCTCGCCAAATCCGTCGGCGTCGCACGCCAGGCGGAATCGATCGCCTCAGCCAGTGCGGCGGAGATCGGCTCGAACGCCCTGGCGCCGGGAACCTCCGACGGCTCAGGCGCGGCGAGAGTCCCGAAGAGTCCAGCCGTCCCCATGCCTCCCAGGGACGTCGAGCGTTCCGCCAGACCATGATCGACGGCGTCGAGCGCAGCGGCCCGGTACATCTCGGGGGAGGACGCCAGCAGTCTCGTGCAGGCGTCGTATCCCGTCTGCGTCCCCTCGGCGGCGTAGCGGCGAGTCAGCCGCAGGGCGTTCTCGCGATAGACCGCGTCGGCCCAGGCCGATGGCTCGCGGAAGGTGCGGACCAGACGGTCTGCGTCGGTCATCGCCTTCGCCTCAAGGCCCCACCAGATCATCAAGGGAATGTAGGCGTCGTCACGGTCGGCCCCGCGTCGAAGTAGGCTTTCGAGGATGGGCAGCCCCTGTTCGCCCGGGAGTCGTCGCGCAGTGGCGGCGAGTTGGAGACGGACCGACGCCGATGGATCAGAACCTGCCATCTCCGCAAGCCGCGACGCCGACGACGGCGAGACGCGACGACTGTCTCCCAGGAGACGAACCGTCCAGGCGCGAACGGCTTCGGCCGGATGCCTGAGCAAATCGGCGGCCGAGTCGTCGTTGAACCCGCCGACTGCATTGAGAGCCCAGAGTCCGCGAAGAGCGGCGAGCGGATCGTCGGTCTGACGCGACATCTCCAGCAACGCCGGGCGGATCGTCGGATCGCGCCGCGCGGCCAGCTCAAGGCGAATCGCCGTGGCGGCCGGGCCGTCGGCTCGGCGAGTCAGACCAATGAGTTCGGCTCCGCTTCGCTTCGTCAGGTCGAGCGACTGAGAACACCCCCGCCCTCCCTCCTTGGCCGTGATTCGGTAGATTCGGCCGTTGCTGCGGTCCCACTGGGCGTCGGGATCGGGGTGGGCGGTCCGGCGGTCGTGAAAGTCGCAGACGTAGACAGCCCCATCGATCCCCTGGCAGAGATCCGGGGCGCAGAACCAGTTGTCGCGGGAATTGAGGAGAAGCCCGCCGTATTGAGCCTCGAAGGTCGATCCCCGCCGAACCAACTCCCAGTACGATGCTGAGTGCTGGAGGAAGTCGCTACAGAGGAGAGCGCCGCGGTAGGAAGCCGGGAGAGCCTGGCCAAGGTAGATCGTGCCGCCGGGGCGCGGACCGGCGACGGGGCGATCGTAGGGAAGGTGCTCGAAGAACCCATACGTGTGCAGGTTGTGCAACGGCCCGTGCTTGCCGAAGTTCTTCCGGTAATAGCCTCCCTGGACAGCGTGGTAGGCGAGGTCCACGCCGTTCGACGAGAAGAACAACGTCCCCTCGGCGTCGAAGGTCAGGCCGTAGAGATTGCCGCCTCCCTCGCAGAACAGCTCGAACTCGCGGGAGGCCGGATGGACGCGCCAGACGGCCTGCTGGAACTCGACGCCTCGGACGACGTTGGTCACCGTGCTGCCGGTCGCCCCATAGAGCCAGCCGTCGGGTCCCCACGTCAGGTGATTGACCAACGACTGCGCGTCCTCGAGCCCGAACCCGGCGAGGACGACCTCGGGGTCGCCGTCAGAGACGTCGTCGCGGTTCCGGTCGGGGTAGAACAGCAGGTAGGGAGCCTGGAGGACGTAGACGCCGTCCCGGGCGAATTCGAGCCCGGTGCAGAGATTCAGGCCGTCGACGAAATCCTTGAACCGATCGGCGCGGCCGTCGCCGTCCGTGTCCTCGCAGATCGTGATCCGGTCCGCCCCGCGAGGGCCTTTCGGCGGCGGCTCGGGAACCCGGTCGTAGACCGTCCGCGAGTAGCGATCGACCTTCACGCGCGTGAGGCCGGCGGGGTTCGGATACTGGAGGTACTGGACGGTCCAGATCCGTCCACGGTCGTCGGACTTGAGGAGGATCGGTTGGCGGACGTTCGGCTCGGACGCGTAGAGGTTCACGGCCAGGCCGTCGGGCACGATCATCTTCGCCGCAGCGACGTCGGGCGCGTACCCCTGAGCGTAACTCGACGTCGACCCCAGCCAGACGAGGACGAGGGCGGCTGAAAACGCGGCGCAGACTCTCATGGGGCCTCCTCAAACGATGAGCGGCCAGACGGAAGGCCGGAGAGAGGCCGCTTTCGGGACGCGCGAGGATAACCGACGAGACGCCTCGACGCCACCAATCACTGAGCGTCGATTCGCCCGAAGAATCGCACCACCGGGCTGCGCTTCACGCTCGAACCACCGGAGGCTCAGTGGCGCTTTCGCTTCGTCGTCGGGTTGTTGTCCATGTTGAGAGTGCGGTGGTAATCGTCCTCGCGGAAGACCGCGATGGGGCTGACGCCGAGGACGATGTACACGGTTTCAACTGTCGCGGCTGGGGCGGCGTGGGTGAGCTTCACGACGAATCGCTTGTCGGAATCCGACGGTTGTTCGCGCAGAATCTCGAAAGCAACCAACTTGCGGCCGTTGGTCCAATCGTTGTCGACGGCCTGGACGGGAGGGTCGGTCCCGGGGATGAGGCCGGGCTTTTCTCCTGCGCGCCAGGCCTCCAACGCAGCCTCAAGCGCAGTGCGGGCCTGGTCGGCCCCCGGATTCATGGACGGTCCGCCGCAGGACGCGCAAGCGGCCAGGAGAGTCACGGCCAAGCCAAGAGCCGCGATGCGAGGAAAACGGATCGGAGTCATCGGCGCGCTCGCCCTCAGAACGAATCGGCGCTCACCACTTCGCCGCCGGCGCGGGTGCCGACGGCTCGCCACGTCGACAGGGAGACGCTGTTCTTGATGAATCGGACCGTGCCATCCCCCATGAGCATGCTGACCCCGCCCGGGTGCTGGCTCGACGGGGGAACCTGCATAGGCATATTGGCCATCGTGCCGGGGTACCCCGTCCCGGCGCACGTCTTGCCGTTCGGCGGGGCGACGTGGTTGTATGCCGTGCAGCACATCTCTCCCATGACCCAGCTCATCCCCTGGCGACGCGTCAGACGAAGCGAAGTCTGAGGGCTCAAGGCCTGGCACTGCAGATAGGTCGCGTCCATCCCGCTCGGCGTCGGGTTGATCGTCCCGGACATGATCAACGAATCCGAGCGCGCATCGCGATCATTCGTATCAGAGCCCCGAATCTTCTCGCTAAAGAAACAGGTATTGCTAAGTCCATCCGTGATGCTCGCCAGGCGGACCGCGCTCTGGTAATAGAAAATCCCCTGCTGCTGCTCGGAGGGCACGACGGTCGAGGGGTAATTCTCGCTGAGGTCGCACGCCCAGGTCTGAAGGTTCCCCAGGTAGCTGTTGCCGCCAGGCCACTGGGAGAGCAAGCCGCTGTTCCCGTCCGACGGGCACAGGAAAACGGCGACCTGACTCAACGAGGACGTCGCATTCTCACGGTTCGTGTTCTGATAGGCAGGCATGAACGCGACGTCGCCGGCCATGCCGGGCGTCTCGGGAGGGATGTTGAAGTTGATGCTGTTGTAGAGGTTGCCCTGCTCGATGTACTGCAGGATCTGGCTGTGGACCGACCAGCGGGCATATGCAGCGGCTCCCGGATAGGTGTTCGTGCAACCCGCTCCTGCGCCGTAGCAGAGTCCCTTTCCAAAAGGCAAGACCTGGTACGTGCTCACATAGTTGTGGCACGCCAGGCCGATCTGCTTCAGGTTGTTGACGCATTGAGATCGCCTCGCCGCCTCTCGCGCCGCCTGAACGGCCGGCAGCAGGAGCCCGATCAAAACGGCGATGATCGCGATGACCACGAGCAATTCAATCAGCGTAAAGGCGCGGCGCGACGAGGACATGACCGATCTCCCCCTCAGGTCCTGGGATCCATGAGCCGACCTCGACCGACTCCTCAGCCAAGGTGCGAACAACGATGGAGGAGATCAGGGACGAGGAGGACGCTCGGGCTGGTCGGACTCAGGAGTCTGGTGAGGCTTCAAGCGAGACGGGGCGGATGGGGATGTCGAACCAGCACCGACGGGCGCTTCCGACTGCCGGAGGACGCCCTCACTGACGACCGTGCGCGACGGCGGCGATGGAGCAGGCGTCGGAGCCTCCGATCTCCGCGAGCATGACGGGCCGGAACATGGGCGATCGCTCCCGCCAGGCGCGGAGGAGCCCAGTGCCTCGGCCTCGCCGTCTTCGACGGCCCCGAGGAACTCAAGACCGCGGCCCCGCACCGGGACGTCTGAACGATCATGCCTCCCGCAGCCGGCCTGCGCCGTGGTCGACCCACTCAACGCTCCCGCCAGCATGGCCGCGAGCCAGAGAGATCGAACGGACTGGAGAACCCTGCGGCGAGACATGACGACTCGACTCTCAGGAAGTGAGGGAGAGCCTTGATAGCCCCCATGGATCCATTGGATTCTATCGTGGACCCTGATCAGGAACAACCGATATACTAACTCCTCACGGGTTGAGGAAATGTACCGATGGCAAGGAATCGAACAAGCCGCTCGCTGGCCCTCTCGGCGCTGGTGATCCTCGCGGCCGGTTGCCGTGATACAGCCTCTGGAATCGCCGATCTCCCGCTTCCGGACCTGAACTCCTCGAAGGCCGCCCTGACGACCTCGCTCAATGAGTGGAAAGCTGGACGCCGCGTGTCGGGAATTCAGGTCGGCTCCAACCCGATGGTCGGCGTCGTCGACTCCGCGAGAGCCGACCGCCCCCTGATCGAATACGAGATCGAGGGCCCGCTGATGACGGTCGGCAAGGCCCGGCCGTTCGCAGTCCGATTGGTCCTCGGAGAACCGAAAGAGACGGTTGAGGCCCGCTACGTCATCGTCGGCCAGGACCCGCTGTGGGTCTTTCGACAGGAGGACTTCGACCGCATGCTCCACTGGGAGCACAAAATGGACGACGGCGATCACGGGGCGCCGCCGGGCTCAGACCGCGACCGCCCATGAAGGACGGCGTTCCGATGGCCGCAATAAACGATCAGATCGATGGTGTTCGGCCGCTTCATGGCCTTCGCGGGCTCTGGCGAATCGCGGCGGCAAGGCTTCGGTTCCTGGCGGTGTTCGCGGCGGTCTTCGCGGTCGTCGCCGGCTGGGATGCGATTCGATCCTCCTGGAACCGACTCTGGACGAAGCCTCCCGCCGAGGCGGCGACCTCCTCGGATACGGAGTTTTTCTGCCCGATGGATCCGGGCGTCCTCTCGGACTGGCCCTCCAAATGCCCCGCCTGCAACATGACCCTCGTCCGCCGCAAGCGCGGCGACGCCGCTCCCCTGCCTGACGGCGTCATGGCGCGGATGCAGATGACTCCCTATCGCCTCTGGTTGGGCGGAATCCAAACGGCGACGGCGGAATACGCCCCGCTCGCCAGGACGGTCGACCTTCCCGGGACCGTGACCGAAGCCGGAAAGGATGGAGTTCGGATCCAGGCCGAAGCCTTCGCGCGCGAACTCCGGTGGCTTGCGCCGGGCCGGGTCGTTGAGATCGCGAGAATCGACGGCGACGGCCAGGCTCCGGCGATGGGCCGGGTCGTACAATCCCCGACGAGCGTCGAGGCGGGGGCCGTCGGCAAGGTCGTCGTTTCGACTGAGGAAGCCGGTTCGCTTCGGTCGGGCGATTCAGTCCGGATCAAGGCCGCCTACCCCATCGAGCAGGTCGATCCCTTCCGAAACCAGCCGTCGACGCCCCCCGCCCTCATGGTCGGCGAACCCCGGCGGCTTTTCACCTGCATGGAACACGCCGACGTCGTCCGCGACGCCCCCGGCCGATGTCCGCGCGACGGGTCGGATCTCATGGAGCGGCCTCTCCGCGAGGATCAGCGTGTGCGATGGTGGTGCCCCATGCACCCCGAGACGACCGCCGATCGAGGCGGGGCGAAGTGCGAGGCCTGCCAGGGGATGGCCCTCGTTCCTCGGGTCGTCTCATACCGACCGCCGGGCCGGGTCTTGGCGATCCCCGCATCAGCCGCGATCAGCGGCGAGGGGGGACGGTCGTTCGTCTTCGTCGATCGAGGCGAAGGGATGTTCGAGGCGAAGTCCGTCGCGCTAGGCCCTCGCTGCGGGGCGATGATTCCCGTGGCCTCCGGCCTTGGACCTGGCGACCGGGTCGTCGCTCAGGGTGGAATCTTGCTGGACGCCGAAACGAGGCTCGACCCAAGTCTCGCCGCCGGCTACTTCGGTGCAGGCGAGACGGCCTCAGTTGCGAAGCCGTCGTCCACCATCGCAAAAACTGACGCACCGACCGAGCCGGCATGGCTCCGCGAGCTGGCCGAAACCGACCGAGCGCTCGCCCTCGCTCAGAAGATCTGCCCCGTCACGGGCAAACCTCTCGGGTCGATGGGAACGCCGCCGAAGGTCGTCGTCTCGGGGCGAGCCGTCTTCCTCTGCTGCGAAGGCTGCACCCCGGCTGCCGAAACGAACCCTGAGAAGTATCTCTCGAAACTTCCGTCCGCGAGCACGGAGCGACGACCGTGATCGACCGGATCATCGGCTGGTCCATCCGCAACCGAGTCCTGGTGCTGCTGGCCGCCTGCACGACGGCCGCGTGGGGAGCGTATGCGGCCTGGGTCGCGCCGGTGGACGCGATTCCCGACCTGTCCGAAAATCAGGTGATCGTCCACGCCGAATGGCCGGGGCACGGCCCTTCGGAGATCGATCAGCAAGTCACGACTCCCGTCGGCCGCGACCTGAACGGCGTGAGGGGTGTGAAGACGATCCGGTCGTCGAGCGACTTCGGAGCATCGACGCTCTGGGTTATCTTCGACGACTCGGTCGACGTCGCGACGGCTCGCCGGCGGCTCGCCGACCGCCTGGCTTCGTCCGACGCTCGCGACCGCCTCCCGACAGGCGTCGTCCCTCGGCTCGCCCCGGACGCGCCGGCGACGGGGCAGATCTTCTGGTACACGATCGAGGGAGGAAGCCTCGACCTGGGACGCCTCCGCGCGATCCAGGACTGGTACGTCAAACCACAACTGGCCGCCGTGACGGGTGTGGCTGAGGTCGCCAGCGTCGGCGGGATGGCGGCTGAATTTCAAGTCGAGGCCGATCCGATTCGGCTGCGGCTCCACAAGGTCGCCCTGGCCGATCTCGTCCAGGCCGTTGGCGCGGGCAACGGTGCGAGCGGCGGCGGCGTTCTGCACCAGGCGAACGCCGAAAAAGTCGTCCGGTCGTCGAACTGGCTCGGCCAACGCGACGGCCAGTTCGATCCGGACCAGGCCCTTGAGGATCTCCGCCGCCTGATCGTCCCGACGCTCGACGCCCGGACGGTCGCACTGGAGGACGTCGCCTCGGTCTCGCTCGGCCCCCAACCACGTCGAGGAGCCCTCGAGAAGGACGGCGTGGAGGTCGTAGGCGGCGTGGTGCTGATGGCCAATGGGGAAAACCCTCTGGAGTTGACCCGTCGACTCAAGGCGAAGGTCCGCGAGTTGGCCGCTGGGCTGCCGTCGGGCGTGCGGATCATCCCGATGTACGATCGGACGCCGTTGATCCTGGGCGCCGTCGAGACGGTCTCCGGCACAATCGTCGAGGCGATGCTGGCAGCGTCCCTGTGCGTCGTCCTGGTCCTCAAGCACCTGAGGGCCGCTCTGGCCGTCGCGCTGACGGCTCCGATCGCGGTGCTTGCTTCATTCGGGGCGCTGGAACTGTTTCGCCGCCTGGGCGTCGCGGACGTCCAAACGAATGCGATGTCGCTGGCCGGCCTGGCCATCTCGATCGGCGTCCTGGTTGACTCCTCGATCGTGATGACTGAGAACGTGCTGCATTCGCTCCATCAACGCTTTGGCGACCAACGGGTTCGAGGAGATACGTCGGAGATCGTCTTCAACGCGTGCCGTCAGGTCGGGCGGCCGATCGTCTACTCGATCCTCGTGATGCTGGTCTCGTTTCTGCCGGTCTTCGTGTTGGGAGGCCTGGAAGGACGGATGTTTCGACCGCTGGCCGCGACGAAGACTCTGGCGATGTCGGCCTGCGCGATCCTGGCGGTCACGCTCGTCCCGGCACTCTCCTCGATGCTCGTTCGCGGGCGGGTGCGCGGAGAGTCCGCGAGCCGGCTCGTCCAGGGGATCGTCGAGGTCTATCGGCCGGTTCTGGATCGGCTGATCGACCGTCCCGCCCCCTTGCTCTGGATCCTCGGTTCGACGTTCGTCGTCGCCTCGGCCGCGGTAGGGTCTCAATGGCTCTTCCTGACGGCCCTTGCGGGGGGGATGCTCGCGGTGGGGCTGACTTCCTCCAGCCTTGTCGGGCGGCCGCTGGGAATGCTCACGCTGACGCTCGTCGCACTGGTCGCCGATTCGACGATCGAGCCGCTGGGCCGGGAATTCCTCACGCCGCTGGACGAGGGGATGGTCATGGACATGCCGATCTCTGTTCCGCGGATGTCAATCACCCAGGGCGTCGACGACCTCAAAGCTCGTGACATGATCCTCTGCCGATTCCCCGAGGTCGCGATGGTCGTCGGCAAGCTCGGGCGCGCCGAGACGCCGACCGACCCTGCTCCGCTCGACATGATCGAGACCATGGTGGAGTTCCACCCTCAGGAATACTGGCCGGCTCGCGCAATCGCCCCGGCCGAGGTCCGCCGCCGCGTGGCCGACGTCGCCGCCGTGATGGTTCGCGACGGCTTGATTGCGCCCCAGGAGCCAGCCGCGCTCGACGAGATCGCCGAGTCGACGGTCCTTCTGCTCGACGCCCAGTTGCGCGAGTTTTGCTATCAGCGCAACCGCGAGTTGTTCCGTTCGGCGGGCTTTGATGAGGCGTCGTGGCGGTTGGCAGGGCTCTCCAACGAGGCCCTGCTCCGGTGGCGAGAGCACGTCCGGACGCTCGACGCCGAGCTTCGCGATCGCGGTCCCGCACTCCTCGCCCGGCTCGCGATCGAGGAGACGCTGCAACGCGCTGGCTCGCGCAATCCAGCGTTGACCGCTTACATCGCCGAGCTGAAACGGCGGCGTTCCTCGTTGGGGGTCGTCCACCATCAGTCGACCACCCCCGAACACGCGATGTCGCGCACGGCGACGATGCCGTCCGGCCTATCGCCTCAACCCGCGATCGACGCCCTTCAGGAGGAACTGACGGAGACTCTCCGCAGCGACCTAACGCTCCGCCGGAAACGTCGCGAGGACCTGATCGGGTTCGGCGGAGAGCTTGACCGCGCGGTGCCGATGCCCGGCTGGACGAACGTCTGGACGATGCCGATCCAGAACCGCGTGGACATGCTCTCGACGGGCGTCAACACGATGGTCGGCGTGAGGGTCCTCGGTCGCGACCTCGATCAGGTTGTAACGGTCTCCCAGAAGATCGCCGAGGTCCTCAAAACCGTCCGTGGCGCCGTCGACGTCGTCGCGGATCCACTCCGCGGCAAGGAGGTCGTCGAAGTCCTCGCCGATCGCGACCGCGCGTCCCGGCTGGGCGTCGCCGTAGCCGAAATCAACGGCGTCGTGGAGACCGCCATGAGCGGGACGATCGCCTCGACGATCGTCGCCGGCCCCGAGCGGACTCCGATCCGGGTCCGCTACGCGCGAGAGGCCCGCATCGACGAGGACTCGATCCGCGCAATCCTCGTCCGTTCACTCCCCCCGGGCTCCACCGGGCCGCCCAGGCTGATCCCGCTCTCCGATGTGGCCAACGTCGTCGTCCGCGACGGCCCAGCCTCCATCAAGGGGGAGAACGGCCTGCCGCGGAACTATGTACGCCTCAACGTCCGCGACCGCGACGCCGCTGACTTCGTGGCGGAAGCCCGGCAAACGGTTCGAGATCGGGTGAAGCTGCCGGAGGGATGCTTCGTCGAATGGACCGGCCAGTTCGAACACGCGGCCCGCGCTCGACGGACGCTGACCATCGTCATCCCCGTGGCCCTGGCCCTGATCTTCGGCCTGCTCTGGGCGACCTATCGAGATCTTGCGGATGCAGCGCTCGTGATGCTGGCCGTCCCCGGCGCTCTGGCGGGAGGCGTCGTCTGCCAGTGGCTGTTCGGGGCTCGATTCTCGGTCACGATCTGGATCGGCTACATCGCCTGCTTCGGCATGGCCACCGCAACCGGCGTCATCATGCTCGTCTACCTCCGCGACGCCGTGGCGAGCGCCGGGGGCGTCGAACGCCTCGACGCTCCCGGCTTGCGCCGGGCGGTTCTGGACGGAGCCGTGCATCGGCTCCGTCCCAAGCTCCTGACCGAAGCGACGATCGTCCTGGGGCTCGCGCCGATGCTTTGGGCCGGCGGAGTCGGCGGAGAGATCATCCGCCCCATGGCGGCCCCCGTCCTTGGCGGCCTCCTCATCGCCGACGAGGTCATCGACCTATTGCTGCCGATTCTCTTCTATCGCGTCCGGCTTGCGCGTCTTTCAAGCAAGTCGATCCACGAGCGACCCGCTGCCTGAGTGGAACGTCAGTTCTTCGGAAGGGGCTTTTCGAAGTGCTGATAGTCGGTGGGGCTGGGGGCCTTCCAGTCGCCGGCCCAGGTCCAGCCGCGGGAGACGAAGGCCTGCGTCACGGGGTGCTCTCGCGTCAGCGTTCCGGGAGCCTTCGGATCGTATTGCGAGCCGGGGGGGAGGACCTTCTGGCCCTTGACGTACGGGTTCTCTCGGGTGTTCAAATCAATCGCGCGGCCATAGCCGTGGTTGGAGATCCGTCCGCCGCCCGTGATGGGGCGATAGTTGAAGCACGACGAGTTGTCGGCCTCCATGGAGAGGTCGTCGTCCCACAGGCCGTCCTTGCGAAACTTCGGGTGCGAGACCGGGATCGCCGAGCGGATTGGGAACTTCTCCTTGAGCGCGACCGTGAAGGCGTATCGGATGTCGTCGACCAGATCTTTGTGGGCGACCATCTGGCCCTTGTGGACCTTGCCGTCGAAGCCATAGTAGACGACATCGAACAGGCGCTGGGCTTCGCGAACCTCGGGCGGACAGCCGGCGCGCAGGCCCTCAAAAGCCTCGGCCTCGGTCATGGCGCTGTCGATGACCGGGTCTTCGAGCGTCCCCGTCGGCGTTTGCGCCCGGGCCGCGCCGGCAAGCATCAACGCCGTGACAACCACCCTTGAGACCCACGCAGAGCCGCTACGATTCGCCGTCCGCTCCATCTTTCCTCCGAAAACTCAGCGGTCCCCGCCCCCACCCATCATCCCCGTTGACGAAGCGACAGGAACGGCTGTAAGGGTTCCAGTCTAGTCGGCGGGTCGCTCTCGACGCAATTTCGCGTCCTGGCGGACCGTCGCGATCATGACGACGGAAACGAATCGCTCGATTCACGGGAATGAATGCGTCGCTCAGGAGGCGGAACGGCGGCCGCGGGATCGGAGACGGCCGGACGCTCCGTGAAGACCGATAAAGAAAGTCACGGGCGTCGAGCGAGACGATCCGCCCCTCGGGAAGGATTCCCCGGGACGCACTCCTGCAAAGGACGGCTCATGCGAGGAATACGGCGAACCCTGGCCGCGACGTCCGCGCCAGCGTGGATGCTTCTGATCTCGGCCGTCGCCGCCGCCCAGACGACTCCACTTCCCGAGGCGCTCCCGAGGCAATCGGCCGAGGGTTTGACTCCCCGTTCGGAGGCTGCCATCGAGGCGGCCTCCCCTCGCGCGCTGGACGTTCCCGAACCGCCCGGTCTGACCACAGCCACCGCCGCCAACCTGACCGCCGACATCACCCAGGCGCTCGAAGCGGTCCCGACGACCGGCCCTGAGGGGGTCCCCATCAATATAGCGGCCGCGATGCAGCTGGCTGGCGCGCGGCCGCTCGATATCGCGGCGGCGACCGCCCGCGTCAATCAGGCGCTGGCGCTGCTGCTCCAGGCCCGGGCCCTGAAGATCCCCAACATCAACGGCGGCGTCGGCTACTACCGTCACGACGGCTTCAACCAGAACCTGTTCACCGGTCAAGGCTTCGAGAAGGGGACCAACGCCCTGCAGGTCGGCGGCGGGCCGACGTTCAACGTCAACCTTACCGACGCCGTCTACGCTCCGCTGGCCGCGCGTCAGGTCGTCGGCTCACGTCGGGCCGATCTCCAGGCTGCGCGAAACGACGCCCTCTTTTCGACCGCTCAACTTTACTTCGACGTCCAGGAATCGCGAGGCCGTCTGGCAGGAGCCGAGGCCACGATCGTCCGAACCGAGAAGCTCTTGAAGTTCGCCGAGGGCCTGGCCCCGAGCCTGATCGCCCCCCTGGAAATCAACCGTGCTCGGGCCCAGCTTCAGGACGTCCGCCAGTACCGACAGACGACTCTGCGCGATTGGCGAACCTCCGCCGCACGGCTGGCCGAGCGTCTCCTGCTGCCTCCCGAAACGCTGTTGCAGCCGATCGAACCGCCGTTCCTCCGCGTCGTCGTCATCCCCCCCGAAGAAGTGGGCGAGGACATCGTCCGCGTGGCGCTGGCGTCGCGTCCGGAAATCGCCTCGCAGCGTCAACTCCTCCTGGCCGCCGAGAAGCAGCTCCGGCGCGAGCAAATGCGACCATTGCTCCCCAACCTCGTCATTGCGACGCCCGGAACGTCGTCGGCGGGGGCCTTGCCGGCCGGCCAATTCTACGCCGGCGTGCACGACCAGCTCCAGACCTACGGCGGCCGCGCCGACTGGACGACTGCGATGTACTGGCAGCTCACGAACGGCGGCGTCGGCAACATCGGCCTCATCCGCCAGCGCAAGGCCGAGGTCAACCTGCAAGAGGTCGAAGTCACGCGGATCTACTACCGCGTGCGATCGGAGGTCTCCCAGGCGATGGCTCGGCTCGACACGGCGAGCCGACGCGTTCCCGAAGCCGAGGTCGAGTTGAAGGAAGCCGTTGAATCCGCGGACAAGAATTTCGTAGGCCTCCGCGAGACCACTCGCCCCGCCGGCGAGTTGCTGACCCTCGTCGTTCGCCCCCAGGAAGTCGTCGCGGCCTTGCAGGTGCTCAACACGGCCTTCCAGAACTACTCGGCGGCTGTCGCCGAGTTCAATCGAGCCCAGTTCGACATGTACCGGGCGCTCGGCCAGCCGGCCCAGTGGGTGACGTCGCTGAACAAGCCCGTGCAGGTCATTCCCGGTCCGGCGACCGACCTTCAGCCTTCACCGATCCCCGCCCCGCCTGCTCCCCCGGGACCCGTCCCGGCTCCCTGAACGACCGATCCGGCTTGCCTTCGCAGGTAGGATAGCTGGCGAGGGCCGGCGTAGACTGGCTCGCCCGCCCAGCAGCCCCGCCCGCGAGCAGCCATGAATCCGATCATCTTCGCCCTTCGGCGTCCAGTGACCGTACTGATGCTGATGCTGGCCCTCGCGCTGGGTGGCCTGTACAGCCTCTACCGCATGCAGAAGGATATCTTCCCCTCGCTGAATCAGCCCGTGATCTACGTCGTCCACAGCTACGGCGGCATGGATCCGAAGCAGATCGAGGGCCTCGCGACGAACGTCTACGAGACGCTTTTCCAGTACATCAGCGGCCTGGAACACGTCGAGTCGCGGTCGTTGCAGAGCATGTGCGTGATGAAGCTGTATTTCCAGCCGGGCACGAACATGTCGGAGGCGACCGCGAACACGGTGGCCTACTCGAACAAGGCCGTGTCGATCATGCCTTACGGCTCGCAGCCGCCGTTCATCATCCGTCTCGACGCGGGCAGCCTGCCGGTGGGATACCTGGTCTTCGCCAGCAAGACGAAGACGATCGCCGAGATCCAGGACATGGCCATGTACCGTGTCCGGCCGATGTTCGCGAGCATCCCTGGCACGATGTCGCCCCCGCCCTTCGGCGGCAACGTCCGGGCGATCGTCATCAACCTCGACCCCGACCGCTTGAGGTCGTACGGGCTCTCGCCGCAGGACGTGGTCGAGGCCCTCGATCGCGGCAATTACGCGAGCCCATCCGGCAACGTCACGATCAAGGACCAGATGGCCGTGGTCCCCGCCAACACGATGGTGTTGGATCCGAAGGAGTTGAACAACGTCCCGCTGAAGCTCGGCCAGAACGTCTACATCCGCGACGTGGGGAAGGTGTCCGATTCGTCCGACATCGAGGTCGGCTACGCGCTGGTCAACGGCCGGACCTCGGTCTACTTGCCGGTGGTCAAGAGGGCCGACGCGTCGACCCTGTCAGTCGTGGCCGACGTCAAGGCGAGCCTCCCGCGTTTCCAGGCCGCCCTCCCGGACGACGTGACGATCTCTTATGAGTTCGATGAATCGCCGATCGTCCACCGGGCCATCGAGAGCGTCGGCGTCGAAGGGGCGTTGGGAGCCGGCCTGACGGGCCTGATGGTGCTCCTCTTCCTGCGCGACCTCCGCAGCGTGATCGTGGTCGTCCTGAACATCCCGTTGGCCCTCCTGGGATCGATCATCGTCCTGGACCTGACCGGCAACACGATCAACGTCATGACGCTCGGCGGCCTGGCCCTGGCCATTGGCATCCTCGTCGACGAGGCGACCGTCGAGGTGGAAAACATCCACACGCAGATGGAGCACACCCCTTCGATCGCGCGAGCCGTCCGCCAGGGCAACCTGGAAACGGCCGTGCCGCGACTGCTCGCGTTGTTGTGCATCCTCTCGGTGTTCATCCCCTCGTTCATCATGCAGGGGGCGGTGAAAGCCCTGTTCCTGCCGCTCTCGCTGGCGGTGGGCGCGTCGATGATCACGTCGTACCTGCTGTCGAGCACGCTCGTCCCGGTCCTCAGCGTCTGGCTCCTGACCGGCCACGAACACGATCACGACGCAGAGAAGGCCGACCGCGAGAACCACCCTGGGATGTTCTCCCGGCTGATGGGCGTGTTCGAGAGCGTCCTGGGCTGGACCGTCAAGCATCGAGTCAAGGTGGTGGCCGCCTACCTGGCGATCACCGCGACTGTAGTCGTCCTGGTTGGGACTCAACTCGGACGCGAATTGTTCCCGAGAGTGAACGCGGGCCAGTTCCAGATGCGAGTCAGGCCGCCTGAGGGGACGCGGTACGACCTGACGCTGCGGGTCGCCCAGAAGACGCTGGAGGCGATCGGCGAGGAGGTCGGGCCGGAAAACGTCGCGACCAGCATGGGCTACATTGGGGCCATCCCTCCCCAGTTCACGGTGAATCTCGCCTACCAGTGGAGCCGCGGGCCCGACGACAGCATGCTCCGCGTCGGACTTCGCCCCGGGAGCAAGATCGACGTCTTCGAACTCCAGGAGAATCTCCGAAAGTCGCTGCCGGAGAAGGTCGGCTCGTGGTTCCGCGACGAGTTGATCCGTCTGGGAGTCGATAAGGACGACGCCGAGGAGCGCGCCGACCGTCTGGTCTTCGCCTTCGAGCCTGGCGACCTGATCTCCTCGACGATGAGCCTGGGCTCCCCTGCGCCGATCGAGGTGGTCGTCAACGGCCGCAACCTCACCGACACGGCCGCGTTCATGGACCGGGTCTACGAGCAGTTGGATAAGGTGCCCAGCCTCCGCGACCTCCAGATCCAGCAGACGCTCCACTATCCGACGGTCCAGGTAGTCGTCGACCGCGAGCGGGCTGGGCTCAGTGGAGTCACGGCCCGCGACATCGGCGATTCGATGATCGCGGCGACTTACTCGAGCCGCTTCACGTCGCGAAATTACTGGCGCGACGACATCTCAGGGACTTCCTATCAGGTCCAGGTGAGCGTCCCACCGACGAAGATGACGGAGGCCACGGACGTCTCCCTGATCCCGATCACCAAGTCGGGCCGACGACCCGACGCCCCCGTCGAGCCGTCGAATCCCGAGAGCCCCCTGCTCCTCCGCGACGTCGCCCGCGTGATGCGATCGGCCATGCCCGGCGAGATCGACCGCTACAACATGAGGCGCTACCTCAGCGTGACGGCCAACGTCGAGGGCGAAGACCTGGGCCGGGCGATCACTCAGGTCCGCCAGGCGATCAAGGCCGCCGGCGAGCCTCCCCGCGGCGTCGAGGTCGACATGCGGGGCCAGGTCAAGCCGATGGAGCAGATGTTTACGAGCCTGCAAATCGGCCTCGCGGTGGCGGTCCTGGTGATCCTGATCATGCTCACGGCCTACTTCCAGTCGTTCCGACTGGCGTTGACGGCGGTGGCCTCGGTGCCGGCGGTCCTCACCGGCGTCGTGCTGGCGCTGTATCTCACAAACACGACCTTGAATATCGAATCGTTCATGGGCGCGATCATGGCGGTGGGCGTCGCGGTGTCGAACGCGATCCTGCTGGTCAGCTTCGCCGATCGAGACCGTCGCGAACTGCACCTCGCGCCCGCCGAGGCGGCCGTGATGGCGGCGAAAGGACGCCTGCGGCCGATCATCATGACGAGCTGCGCCATGATCGCGGGGATGATCCCCATGTCGCTGGCCCTGGAAGAGGGGAGCGAGCAGAACGCGCCGCTCGGCCGGGCGGTGGTGGGAGGGATGGCGATGTCCACCTTCGCCGCGCTGCTGGTCATTCCCGCCGTGTTCACGCTGGTCATGGCCAGGGCCTCCAAGGTGTCGCCGTCGCTCGACCCCGACGACCCGGAGAGCCCGCACTACGATCCGGCAGCGGCGACGCATCACGACGGCCATCACGCCGCCCCAGGGCACTCCCACGATCATCACAGAAACGGAGACTCGCGGGCCGACGCCCCCCCTCCGTTAGACGGCGCCCCGAGCAACGGCCAGGCATCGCCACCTGAGGAGTCCCCGAATGTCCACCACACGTAACAAGGGCGGCCGGCGTTGCGCCTTCCTGGGCGCCACCGTCGCCTTGCTGACCCTCGCGCCAGGTTGCTCCCATCATGAAGCCGCTCCGCCTCCCAAAGGCGAGAAGCGCCCGGACGCCGTCGATCCCCAGTCGTTCAGTGTCCAGCGCCGCGACATCCAGATGCAGGTCGTGCAGCCCGGGACCGTCCAGGCTTATGAGTCGACCCCGATCTTCTCGCGGATCAATGGATACGTCGAGAAATACAACGTCAACATCGGCGACCGCGTGAAGGTCGGCGACGTCCTCTTGACCATGTGGGTCCCCGACCTCGTCGAGTCACTGAACCAGAAGACGGCGATGGTCGACCGGGCCAAGGTGGAAATCCGAGTCGCCGAGAGCAGCCTCCGCTCGGCGGAAGCCACCCTGGAGAACGCCAAGGCGCACATCGTGTCCTCGCAAGCGGTGGTCAAGCGGTCGCAGGCCGCCTACACGCGGTGGGAGTCGGAATACAACCGCCTCAACCAACTCGTCGCCAACCAGGTGTTGAACAGCCAGGTCCGCGACGAGACCTACCGTCAGTTCGAGGAAGCCGCGGCCACGCGAGACCAGTCGGATGCGATGGTCAACGAAGCCGTCGCCAGCCGCGACCGCGCCGCGGCCGACCTGGAACGGGCCAGGGTCGACGTCGAGTCCGCCAAGGCGGAACTGTCCGTCGCCGAGGCCGAACGTCGCCAGGCCCAGGTGCTCGTCGACTACGGTCAGATCAAGGCCTCTTACGACGGCGTCATCACTCAGCGCAACGTCAGTCCCGGGGACTATCTGCAGGCCGGCGGCGGGACCGGCGACACGAATCGGCCGCTCTTC
Source organism: Paludisphaera rhizosphaerae (assembly GCF_011065895.1). Classification (NCBI taxonomy): domain Bacteria; kingdom Pseudomonadati; phylum Planctomycetota; class Planctomycetia; order Isosphaerales; family Isosphaeraceae; genus Paludisphaera; species Paludisphaera rhizosphaerae. The sequence goes on from NZ_JAALCR010000003.1 coordinate 376,445, forward strand.
GTCCTGGAGCAGACGGACCCGGTCCGCGTCTTCGTCGGCGTCCCCGAGCTGGCGGCCAACTTCATCAAGGACGGCGACACCGCGCTGGTCCGCATCCAGGCCGTCGCGGGCGCGCTACGCGCCGGCAAGATCGTCCGCACCAGCTTCTCGCTCAATCCCACGACGCGGACGCTTCAGACCGAGATCGACATCCCCAACTCCGACGGCCACCTCCGACCCGGCATGTACGTCACCGTGGTCGTGACCGTCGACCGCAAGCAGGTGTTTTCGGTTCCCTCGAACGCGGTCATCTTCGTGGGAGGCCAGAACTACGCTCTCGACCTGAGCATCAACGGCAAGATCATCCGCACGCCCGTCCTTGTGGGTCCCTCGGATGATCAGTACACGGAGATCCTCCGCAAACGTCCCCCGGGCGCCCCGCCCGAAGGCTGGACGATGCTCGACGGCGATGAGGTCGTCGTCGTGAACGCAACCAAGTCGGGCATGGACAAGCCGGCAGAGCCGGCGAAGTGATCGGCCGCACGACGTGGCTCAGCGAACGCGGACGAGCTTCCCAGCCAGGTCACGCTCGAAGGCTGGGGGCCTCAAGGTGAGCCGGCCGGATTCGGGTCGAGTCTCCACGGTTCCGACGACATCCCCCTTGAAGGTGTCCCACCACTCGACGCGCCATGAGGAATCGGCGGGGGCGTCGAGCGTCAGTTTGAGGCCGGCCCATCGGTCCGGCGGAGCGCCGGAGTACGGGTCGCGCCAGGTGCTGTTGCGGTCGTGAACCCAGAGGACCATCAGGTCGTCGCCCGCCACCGCGAGGGCGTCGACGTCCGGAAAGCGGCTCGACCGATACGAGGGGACGGTGATCGAACGGACCTGGAGCCAGTCCCCCTCCAGGTTGGCGATCGACAGTTCATGGCGTCCGGCGGGGACCTCCACGGCGACGTCCTCATCGTAACTGGCCACCCAGACCTTGTAGGGTTCCAGCAGTCGAGACGACTTCCACGGCCCCTTGCCCGGCTCGCCGGTCGTCAATGCTCGATTCACCGCTTCGCGACCGTCCACGGCGATCCGCAGCCGGGCCGACGTGCAAACCTCGCCGATCCTCACGAGCACCTTGCCAGGCTGCGGCATGTCGAGCGTCCAGACGACCTCGGAGTACAGTTCCTTGCCGTCGCCCCCGCGTTTGGGACTGCCGAGCGTCATGGCGACCGGCCCGCCTTTCAAGGTCCCGTCACGGTTGACTTCGTGGCGATTCGAGGGCGTCCGGCCCCACTCCTTCGATGCGGAGACGGTCACGTCGTGAAACGTCTCGGGGGCATCGGCCGGTCCTTCAACGGCGATCCGCTCGACGGGCTTCATCGGGTTGTTCGCCCAGTCGATGGAGTCGGTGAATTTCCGGACCGGCGTGAGGACCTGATAGGCGTCCTTGGGGTGGACGTAAGAGTCCCACCACCAGAGCATGGCCGTACCGGCCGACCCGGAGGCGATCGCCGTCCAGGCGCCGTTGTGCATGTTGATCGCCCGGCCCTGGGGGTCCCACTTCTGGTCGCCGGCCTGCCAGTCGATGCCGAACTCAGCCAGGAGGTAGGGCTTGCCGAACTTGAGGTTCGCCTGCGTCTCCCGGTGGATGCGCGAGGTGAAGTCCAGGACGTTGCCGGCCTGGCCGTACATGTGAGTCATTGAGAAGTCGATGTTCGGGTCGTTCCAGATCGGCGGGGAACCGTAGCTGGTGCTGACGAGACGACGGTTGGGGTCGATCTCCTTCAGGTAGGCGGCCATCTCGCGGGTCCAGGCCTCGACGGCCGGATTCGGCTCGACCTCGTTCCAGAACTCCCAGGCGAACACGAACGGCGACCATCCCCAGCGCGCGACGAGATAACGTAGACGCCGCTTGTAAAGCTTGCGGGCCGTCTCGTCGGTCCAGAAGTCCTGAGGCCGGGCGCAGGGGCCGCCGTTCTTGGCGTTGTACGGGTTGCTGACCCAGCTTCCCTCGTTGAAGTAGCCGCCGTCCTTGAACTCGCCGTAGGTGCCGATGCAGTACATCAGCCGAACGCCGTTGGCCTCGGCGATCCGCAAGACCTCATCAAGCCGCCAGGCGTTGTCGAGCGCGTAACGGCCGAGCCCTTGATAGGAGCCGGTCCCCGCCTTGGGAGTCGGTCGGGGCATCCACTCCAGGCCCTTCTCGTTGAACGCCAGCCAGAGCCGCGCCCAGTTGCCCCCCGCCTTGCCGAGGGCGCCGAACCAGTTCTCATAGCTCTCCAGCGGGTTCCGATCGTTGGCCCAGCAGACGTTCTCGCCCACGGCGAAATAGGACGAGCCGTCGTCGAACCGGAAGTAATGCGGAGCCTTCTCCGCAACGCGGATGAACCCCGGCGACTTCGACGCAACGGCCGTGAACATCAGGGGCTTCGAGCGGACCTCGCCGCTCGCGTCCTTCACCTTGATGGTCATCGAATGCCGACCGGCGACGACGGGCGAATACTTGACGCGAAATCCGCCGGGGCCGGCTGGCTTCAACGTCTCAGCCCTGTCGGTTCTCTCAAGCTGGAACGGCGACTGGTAATAGCCGGGAACGCTGGTTTTGCGGCCGTCGGGGGCGACGACCTCGGCGTCCACGGTGATCTGATCGGGGTCGAAGGGGTTCTCGTAGCGGGCGTGAACATCGAGGTCGATCGTAACCGGCGCGAAGACGTCGACGCGATCGCGGTCGAGCCGGGCGTCGGCGATCGCCAGCGGGCGATCATCGCTCCCAGCGGCGACGCCGCTCGCGTTCGCCTCCTTCGCGAGTACGCCGGCGGCCTGGGCCTTGAACGCCAGACTGATACGGATCGGCTTCCGCGCTAGAACCTCGCCGCCGCTGGTCATCGCCATCAGGCTGAAGTGCGGGGCGTTCCACTTGCGATCGTCCTGAATCTGAATTCGCGCGTCGCCGGGATCGATCCTCAGTCCTTGCTCTTCCGGCTTCTCGAAGCCGATCCAGCGCGGTCGGCCCCCCCAAACGACGTAGTGCTCGGCGTCAAGGGCGGGGGGAAGGACGCCGTGAGGCGCCTCGTCGTCGCCGATGAAGTATGAAGTCTTGCCGGCGTGCTCGGCCGTCTCCAGGGCACCGCGGAGCACCACCGCCTCAATCTCGGCCTCCTCGTCGGGGATGGCCTCGAACTCCAGGCGAACCTCGTCTTTCTGGCGAACGATCCGCTCGATCAGAACGCCCGCGAAGGGCTCGTGGAGCGGGATGACGTAGGTGGTGAGGTCCCCCTCCTTGCGAATGGAGACCTCGGAGGGGTCGGCGGTCCGCTGGTTGGCCAGGTCGCCCTTCCAGCCGGGCTTCACCACGGCGACGCCCACATCCTTGAGGACGTCGACGCCCCCCACGAGCACGCGAGCGACGCCCCGGGCGTCGGCCTCGACGGCGACCTGCGCCCTCGCCATCGCGGGGACGAGGAGCAGGATCAAGACGGCCGAGAATGAGGTCTTCATCGGGCGGCCCTTTCCATTCGTGAAAATCAGCCGACGGCCGGCGCGGCGGGCTGCTGCTGGGAGAGGCAATGGAGAGTTCCCAGGCCGAGCACCAGGTCCACGCAGTGGACTCCGACGACCTCGCGTTTGGGAAACAGCTCGGCCAGCGTATTCAAGGCGATCCGATCGTTGGGATCGTTGAACGTCGGCACGATGACGACGCCGTTGGCGATGTAGAAGTTGGCGTAGCTCGCGGGCAGAATTTCGCCCTCGAAGGTCACCGGCGCGGGCATCGGCAGCTCGACGACGCGCAGAGGCTTGCCGTTTTGGTCGCGGGCCTTGCGGAGTCGTTGGAGATTGTCCTGGAGCGGCTCGTGGTTCGGGTCGTCCCGGTTCGGCTCGACGACGGCGACGACCGTCTTCGCATCAACGAACCGGGCGATGTCGTCGACGTGGCCGTGGGTGTCGTCGCCGTGGACGCCCCGGCCAAGCCAGATCACGTTGGGAGCGCCGAGGAAGTCGGCGAAAACCTGCTCGATTCCCTCGCGGCCGAGCCCCGGGTTGCGCGCCTGGACGTCCGACAGCAGGCACTCCTCGGTCGTGAGGAGCGTCCCCTTGCCGTTGACGTCGATGGAGCCTCCCTCCAGCACGACCCGGCGCGAGAGGCCGTCGACCTGGACGCGGGGCGTCCACCGGTGCAGGCTCGTCTTACGGGCGATGCGACGGCCCAGGCGCTTGTCCTCGTGGTAGTTGTCGTACTTGGCCCAGGCGTTGAACTTCCAGTTGACCATCGCCACCGGCTCGGCGGGCTCCCCCTCCACGCCCTTGGGCTCGCCGTCGCGGACGACGAACGACGGGGCCGAGTCGCGAAGCCAGACGCGGTCGGTGGCGGCGCGGAAGAATCGGACGCGGTCCAGATGCGCGCCCGCCTTTTCGATCTTGAGGGCCGCCTTGCTCTCCATGGCGCGATCGGCGACGACGACGTTGACGGTCTCATGCCGAGAGAGGATGCGGACGATCTCGGTGTAGACCCAGGGCGTGGGCGCAAACTTGCCCGGCCAGTCCTCGTGGTTGTGAGGCCAGGCGATCCAGGTCGCCTCATGGGGCTCCCATTCGGCGGGCATCCGGAAACCGAGCTGCGCGGGGGTCGTGGGCATGGTCATGGGGAGGTTGGGGCTCGTCTCGAGGCGTCAGCTTCAGTCCAGGAACCGCTGGGTGATCGGCGCATAGGCGTCGATGCGACGGTCGCGGAGGAAGGGCCAGTTGCGGCGGGTCTCTTCCTGGAGGCGGGGATCGCATTCGGCGATGAGCACTTCCTCGCGGTCGCGCGAAGCCTTCGCCAGGATCCGGCCGAACGGATCGGCCAGGAACGATCCGCCCCAGAACTCCAGGCCGCCGTCGGGGGCGCCTTCATGGCCGATCCGGTTGATCGCCCCGACGAAAACGCCGTTGGCGATAGCGTGGGCGCGCTGCATCGTCTCCCAGGCGGACGCCTGAGCCTCGCCGAACTCCGCCTTCTCGCTGGGGTGCCAGCCGATGGCCGTTGGGTAGAAGAGGACCTCCGCCCCCTGCATGGCCGTAAGGCGAGCGGCCTCGGGATACCACTGGTCCCAGCAGACGAGCGTCCCGACCTTCGCGTGCTTCGTCTCGAAGGTCTTGAAGCCGAGGTCGCCGGGGGTGAAGTAGTACTTTTCGTAGTACAACGGATCGTCGGGGATGTGCATCTTGCGATACTTGCCGACGAGCGAACCGTCCGACTCCAGCACGACGGCCGTGTTGTGGTAGACCCCGGCCGCACGCCGCTCGAAGAGCGAGCCGACGATCGTCATCTTCGTCTCGCGGGCGACCTTCGCCAGGGCGTCGGTGCTCGGCCCCGGGATCGGCTCGGCGAGATCGAAGGTCGAGGCGTCCTCGGTCTGGCAGAAATACTGCGTGAGGAAAAGCTCGGGAAGACAGGCGACCTGCGCCCCCTTCGACGCCGCCTCGCGCAGCATGTCGCACGCCCGACGCAGGTTGTCGGCCGGGTCGGTCGAGCACCTCATCTGGATCAATCCCACGCGGAACGGCGGGCGGTTCGCCCTCATCGCTTCGAGCCTCAAAGAACGGACGGTTGCGGTTCAGTCCCAAACGACATCGTAACAGTACGCACAGCCGAGGGCTAAGGCCAGGTCCACCGGCCGCGGTTGAATCCCAGGCGTCGGACCGTTACGCTTTTCAGCATGATCGCGGGCTCGCCCCGCGGCAATGTCGCGAAGTTCCGTCATCGACCTGCAGACCGAAGGACGCCGCCCCCATGGGAGCCGAAGAACGTCTCGCCGCCCTCAAGTTGGAACTCCCCCCCGCCCCCAAGCCGGTGGCGACGTACGTCACGGCCCTGCGCGTGGGCGAATTCCTCTACGTCTCCGGCCACGGCCCGGTGAAGTCCGACGGCTCGCTGATCCTCGGCAAGGTGGGCGTCGACCTCGATCTGGAAGCCGGCGCGGCCGCCGCTCGGCAGACCGGCCTGGCGATCCTGGCGACCCTCAAGGCCCACCTGGGCTCGCTCGACAAGGTCGTCCGCCTCGTGAAGACGCTCGGCCTGGTCAACTGCCCGGCCGACTACAAGGACCAGCCCAAGGTCATCAACGGCTACTCGAACCTCATGCAGGAGGTCTTCGGCGAGGCCGGCGTCGGCACCCGGAGCGCCTTCGGCGCGGGCTCGCTCCCCGGCGGCATGGCCGTCGAGATCGAGGCCATCTTCCAGGTGAAGGACTGACCCATCACATGGGACGCCTCGACGGCGTGCGCTGCCTGATCGTCGGCGGGACCAGCGGGATCGGTCTGGCGACCGTCCGCCGGTTCCTCGCCGAGGGCGCGACCGTCGTGACCTGCGGGCGCACTCCCGAATCCTGCGGGGAAGGGCTGGCGACGTTCGGCCCCTCCCCGCCCACAAACCTGAAGGCGATCCCCGCCGACGCCTCCGCGCCCGACGAGGTCGAGCGACTCTTCGCCGAGGCGCTCGACTTCCTCGACGGTCGGCTCGATGTGGTCTTCCACGTCGCCGGCATCAGCGGCCGGCGTTTCGGCGACGGCCCGTTGCACGAGTGCACCGACGAGGGCTGGGACGTCGTCTTGAACGCCAACGCCCGTTCAACTTTCCTCTCGAACCGCTCGGCGGTGCGTCAGATGCTGTCGCAGCCGATCGACGCCCACGGCCTTCGCGGGACGGTTCTGAACATGGCCTCCGTGCTCGCCTGGTCCCCCGCGCCGGACTACTTCGGGACGATCGCCTACGCGGCGAGCAAGGGAGCCGTCCGGGCGATGACGACCGCATCAGCGTCTCGGTACGCCCGCGACCGGATCCGCTTCAACCTGATCGCACCGGCCCTGATCGAGACCCCGATGGCCGCCCGGGCCTGCGGCGACCCGGCCATCCGGTCGTACCTCGAGGCCAAGCAGCCGATGGCCGGCGGCCCCGGCATGGCCGAGGACTGCGCGGAGGCCGCATTGTTCCTCTGCGAACCGGCCTCGCGGTTCACGACCGGGGTCGAGTTGAACGTCGACGGCGGCTGGTGCGTCTCGGAGGGCCGCCTCCCCCCTGCCCTGAATTCAGGAACGCCATGAGCGAAGACGTCCTCTCTCAGTATCTTCGAGCCGCCCGCGCGGGGCTGGACGCGATTGAGTCCACGCAGCTTCCGGCCGTCCGCTCGGCCGCCCGTCTCTTCGCCGAGGCCATCCTCGCCGACCGCCTGGTGCACGTCTTCGGTACGGGGCATTCGAGGATGGCCGTGGAGGAGATGTTCCCGCGCTACGGGTCGTTCCCGGGGTTTCATCCGATCGTGGAGCTGTCGATGAGCTTCCACAACCCGGTCGTGGGGGCGAACGGTCAGCGGCAGGCGATGTTTCTGGAGAACGTTCAGGGCTTCGGCCCGGTCCTGTGGCGGAACTTCGTCACCAGCCCGGCCGACGTGCTCCTCGCCGTCTCCAGCAGCGGCTGCAACGCGGTGACCATCGACGTGGCCGTGGAGGCCAAACGTCTCGGCATGAAAGTCGTCGCGCTGACCTCGCGGACGAACGCCGACGTCTCGACCTCGAAGCACGAGTCCGGCCGAAAGCTCCACGAAATCGCCGACCTGATCCTCGATCACCAGGCGCCGGCGGGCGACTCCGCCGTCTGGATCGACGGCCTCGCGACCCCCGTCGCTCCGATTTCGACCGTAACCGGCTGCACCCTCATCAACCTGACCAAGGCCGAGACCGCCCGCCTGCTCACCGAGGCCGGCCGACCGCCCAAGGTGTTGACCTCCGCCTGCCACCTCGGCCCCGAGGGCGCGCGGAGGCTCTTCGAGGAGACCTACGACGACTACCGACGCCGCATCGGAGTCCTCTATCGATGAATCTCGTTCGTTGCGGCTGGGCGAAGGACGATCTGTCGATCCGCTACCACGACGAGGAATGGGGCGTGCCGGTTCACGACGACCGCCGCTGGTTCGAGTTCCTGATCCTCGAAGGGGCGCAGGCCGGCCTGAGTTGGGACACGATCCTCCGCAAGCGCGAGAGCTACCGAACCGCCTTCGCGGACTTCGATCCCGTCGTTGTCGCCCGGTTCGACGAGGACAACGCCGCCCGACTGCTAGGCGATCCGGGGATCGTTCGCAATCGACTCAAGATCGCCTCGGCCATCCGAAACGCCGGGGCGTTCCTGAAGGTCCAGGACGAGTTCGGGACGTTCGACGCATTCATCTGGCGGTTCGTCGAAGGCCGCCCGGTGCGGAACGCCTGGCGGACGCTGAAAGAGGTCCCCGCCAGCACATCGATCTCCGACGTGATGAGCAAGGACCTCAAACGTCGCGGCTTCAACTTCGTCGGCTCGACGATCTGCTACGCGATGATGCAGGCGACGGGGATGGTCAACGATCATCTGATCGACTGCTTCCGCCATCGCGTCGTGGAGTGAGAATCACCGCGGGCGGTTGACGACTTCGAAGCTCTCGCCGCCGATCTTGCCCGCGAGCTTGCCGTGAAGTTCGGCCGCGGAGGGGAGCGTCAGTTCCGGCGATTCGTAGCGGGCTCCCGTCCCCGCGCTGGCCTTTTCCGCGAGCGCCACCGGCTTGCCCGAGGCGTCCGTGAAGGCGACCTCGGAGACGGAGGCGGTCGGTGGGCCGTCTCCATTGGGGTTGCTGAAGTAGGCGACGATCCTCCCCTTGGCCTTCGCTCCCTTGGCGGCAGGGTCGACCGGCTCGAAGGCCAGTTCGACCAGGCCGGAAGAATTGGGAAGCGGCTGAAGCAGACCGCCGTGGGAAGCGGTCGGTCCTCCGGATTGCGGCGTTCCAGAGCCCCCACCACAGCCGGCGATTCCGGCCAGCAACGCCACCGCGCCGGCAAGTCGACCCACGGCGATCATCTCGGCAATCCTGAACACAACGAGGCTCCCCGGCCATTCGAAAAGAAACACCGGCCGTCCTCCAACCCGCCCGCGCGGCGTTGAGGAACGGCCGGGACGTCTTGGCTCAATACGCGTCGCTGGAGATGACCTCGCCGCCGTTGCGGGTGGCGAGTTTCTGGTAGACCCCCAGCCTGGCCGAGCCGTTGGTCGAACTGTGGGAGAGATAATACCCCGACTTGCTGAATGACCCGCTGGCCGCGACCGTGACGTAAGTCGTGTTGTCGGGGATCGAATCGCCGTAGCTGTCGGTGTTGGTGCTGAAACTCCAAGAGTCGACCGAGTTCTTCATGAACCGCACCGAGCCGTCGCAGAAGGCGAAGTTCGCTCCGCCTGGGTGCTGGCTGCCCGCCGTCGATGGGTAGAAGTACGTATAGCTCTTGATCGCCGCGCTATTCCCGTTGAGAAGGTTGATCGGGTAGAGAGCCCCAAACAGCGTGTCGTAATAACGGCCCGAATTCCAGCAGCCGTCCGACAGCCCGTATTGAGGAGCATTCTTAACCAATTGCCCCTTGCTGTGCTCTCCGAACATGAACGTGTTGCTCGTGCCGTCGCTGATCCCGGAAATCGTCACGGTGCCGTCGTTGAAGATGACACCGTTGTATTGCGAGATGATCGAGGTGTCCATCAGCTTCGAGTAGCCGAAGCTGAACGTCCCGGCGTTCCCGGCGTAGCTGGTGAAAGCCTGAGAAAAGCTCTGGGCGGGCGAGGGGAAAAGCGTGGGATCGGTGTTGAAGCTGTAGCCGGGCGAGACCCCCGAGGCGGAAGACCGCGTCGCCGGGAGCTGCATTGTTTCGTTCGTGGTGTCGCTCGGGCAGATGAGCGTCGAGTTCCGCACGCCGCCGATCGTCAGGTTCGGCGCGCCGGAGGAGGTCCAGTTGAAATTCACGGCATTGGCCATCGCCGATTGCTCCATGAACGGGAGCATACGGACGAAGCAACTGAAGTTCTCAGGGTAAGTGCTATACACGCCCGGAGGATTGTTGGCCGTGGCCGAATAAGACCCGCCCGGCATGCAGCCGTTGCTGCTCTCATAGTTCATCGCCGACAGGGCGATCTGCTTGAGATTGTTGGTGCATTGCGCACGTCGCGCAGCCTCGCGTGCAGCCTGCACGGCGGGGAGGAGCAGGGCGATCAGTACCGCGATGATGGCGATCACCACCAGCAGCTCGATCAGCGTGAAGCCGGTCCGAGAGCGGCTCTTGGCACGTCCGTACATCTGAATAAGATTCCGTGGGTGTAAGCCTGGGCGCAGGAAAGTCGAAGGGACGGCGCGGGGTCGTTGTCGGGAATCGATCGACGCAATCGCGACGGGGCGCTTGAAAGCGGCCCGCACGGGCGACTAAAGGCATCGACGATTAAAGTATCCCAGTGACAAGAAGACGGCGCGAAGATGGCGAGAAGATCGACCGAATGATCGGGAGCCAGGCGAAGAAGGAGAGAGGATCGCCGGACCCCAGGGATGATGCACAGAGTCAACATAGTTTACAAGAAAAATTTAGGAATTCCAAATCGGGGCCCCGAATTGTCGTCTCGCGACGGCCGGGAGATCGCGCCCCGTTGCTCGCCCGATCGTCGGGCGATACGCTTTCGTGCATCCTCCGCATGGGTGATCGCGAAACCAACGCTCGTCCTGGCACGAGACTGCAACATGCCGTTCCAATCCTTCCGTCGCCTTGGGCCTGCCGCCTGGCTGGTTTTCGTCGCTTCCGCCTCGTACGGTCAGGCCCCCATCCCCGAAGCCTCGACATACGCCCGGCGTTGGTTCTATTCGAGCACCAACCTCCAGGTCGATCGAGCGGCGGATGATCTGATCGCTCTGGTCGACCGCGCCGGCAAGGTGGGCTACAACGGCCTGATGCTGGCCGATTACAAGCTGAGCATCCTCGACCGGGTCACTCCCGGATACTTCGCGAACGCCCGGCGCGTCCGTGCGGCGGCCGACGCGGCGGGGGTCGAGATCATCCCCGCCGTCTTCCCCATCGGCTACTCCGGCGGGCTGCTGGCTCACGACCCAAACCTCGCCGAGGGCATGTCCGTCGAGGGGGAGCCCTTCGTCGTCAGCGGACGTGAGGCCCGCCCCGAGCCTTTCGCCGCGCCGATGTTCCGCAACGGCGGCATGGAAGACGCCAAGGGGGACCGACTCGACGGCTTCGCGTTCCAGGACGACCCCAGCGCCGGCTCGTTCGTCGACGAGGCGGTCCACCATTCCGGCCGTCGCTCGTTACGGTTCGAGGCCGGCGGAACGTCGCCGAATCGACGGGTGATGCAGTCGATCGCCGTCGAGCCCCATCGCTCGTACCGGTTCTCAGCATGGATCAAGACGAAGGATCTGCAACCCGCCGGGGGTTTCCGGCTGCTCGTTCTGGGTTCAGGATCGCCGGCCCGATCGTTGACCTTCTTCGAGGGGGGCGTCGAACGGGACCAGGACTGGAAGCAGGTGGACGTCGTCTTCAACAGCCTCGATCAGACGAGGGTGAACGCCTACGTCGGCGTCTGGTCGCCGAAGGGAGGCTCCGTCTGGGTCGACGACGTGGCGATCGAACCGCTCGGCCTCCGGAACGTCCTCCGGCGCGAGGGCTGCCCGTTCGTCGTGAAGTCGGCCGACGGCAAGCAGACGTATGAGGAAGGCCGCGACTTCGAGCCCGTCGCCGATCCCCGCCTCGGCCGCTCTCCCTGGGCCGGCGAATACTCGTTCGCCCACGAGGGGCCGCCCATCCGACTGACCGCCGCCAGCCGCATCCACGACGGCGACTCGCTCCGCGTGAGCTATTACCACCCGGTCGTCGTCCACGGCTCGCAGGTCATGTGCTGCCCCAGCGATCCGAAAGTGGAGTCCCTGCTCCTCGATCAAGCCCGGCGCGTGAACGAGTTGTTCCACCCCAGAACCTTCTTCATGAGTCACGACGAGATCCGCTGCCTCAACTGGGATCGCTCGTGCCTCGACCGCGGCCTGACCCCCGGCGCGATCCTGGCGAAAAACGTCGAGCGGTGCGCGGCCATCCTCAACGACGTCGCCCCGGGGTGCGAGATCGCCGTTTGGTCCGACATGTTCGACCCACATCACAACGCGGTGAAGGGTCCTTACTATCTCGTGAACGGCTCGCTCGAAGGCTCGTGGCTCGGGCTCCCCGCGCGGGTGACGATCGCCAACTGGAACTCGGGCAAGGCGAGCGAGAGCCTGAAGTTCTTCGCCGACCGCGGCCACCGTCAGCTCATCGCCGGCTACTATGACGCCGACGACCTCTCCGGGTTCACAAGGTGGAACGCCGCCGCCCGGGGAGTTCCGGGCGTCGACGGCTTCATGTACACGACCTGGGAGCGGAAGTATCGGCTGCTGGAAGCCTACGGCCAGGCGATGAGCGGCGCCGGCGTCACTTCCCCGCCGGCTCGAAAACCTTGACGTCCGGGTGCATCGTGTAGAGCCGGTCCCCCTGGGGCGTTGGCACCAACACGGCGCTCGAGCAGTTGTCGCCGATGATCGGGTTGGCTGGGTATTTCTCCCAGTGGATCAGGTCACGCGAGCGGGCGAGGTTCGTCGTCCAGTCGCGGACGGTCGGGTCGGCCAGCGCATGATAGAAGAGGTAGTAGTAACCGTCCCGGCGGACGACCTGATTGACGGCGACGGCCGCACGGTCGAAGGGCTCCGGCCCGCGCGCCAGGACCGGCTCGTCACGGACGTTCGTGAAGACCCTGAGGTCCCGGCTGGTCGCCAGCCAGATTCCAAGGTCCCCACGCTCGTAGAGCAGATGCCAGACGCCGTTCTCGAACCAGAGCGTCGGCGTGCCGAACGAGCCCGGCGAGAGCGGCGAGCCGTCGGCCTTGCGGATTTCGAGCGAGCCGTGATCCACCCACCGGACGCCGTCCTGGGACGATAACCTGTGGGCGATGTCCCCTCGTCCCTCGGCCACCATCTGGTACGTCCCATCGACCTTAACGACGCAGACGTCCTCGACCCACGAGCCGGGAAGGAGCGGATTCCCCGGGTCGCGTCGCCAGACCTTGCCGTCGTCCGATGTCGCCCTCCCCAGCAGCATCGACGTGGGTCTGTCGCGTCCATAGCCGGTGTACCAGAGCGTGAAGCGACCATCCTCCGGCAGAATGAAGCCTCGCTCGCGGATCTTGTGATCCCAGGTCCCCTCCCCCGTCCCCTGGAAGACGGGATTCCCCGCGACCGGCCGCCAGGAGGTGAAGTGCCAGGGTTCCTCGTAGCCGAAAGCCGAGGAGCCCGCCGCAGCCACACACCCCAGCCCCAAAAGCAGACGCTGCATCACTCTCACCATCCCGAACGTCCTCCCTCTGCCAGGCCGTGTGGAGTCGCTGCTCATTCGTCGTCCTGCCGTCGCTCCTCGATCCCGGCAGAACTCAGTATTCGCGAAAACAAGGACGGTCTCCAGAGCCCCCCAATACCCGCCGGCTCCGGATCGGTCCCGAATCGGCGCATCGATTCCTGAGGCGCCCCGTGAAGGCACGCCGCTTCAGAACCTTGACAGGGTTGCAAAACGCGCCTCGACGGCTGCTCGTTGATGATAGACTGAGGTAGTCGGCTTGCAGGGAAACGGGGGAGCCCAACATGCCGGGGGTCAGACAGGTCGGAGACTGGATCGCCAACCGATTCGAGATCTTCGAAGTCCACCAGGGGGGGATGGGGGTCGTCTACGCGGTCAAGGACCGCCTGGGGACCGACGAACGACCCGTCATCGCCCTGAAGACGCTCCACGAAGAACTGTTCCTCGATGGCGAACGTGGGGCGAGGTTCTCCTCTGAATGTCATCTCTGGGTCCACCTTGGGAACCACGCCAACGTCGTGCAAGCGTATGCGGTGGAGGAGATCGAGGGACGCCCGCACATCCTGCTGGAGCTCATCACGGGCGGCGACCTGAGACGGCAGATCGGGACGCCGGAGCTTGACCTGCCCCTCGCCCTTCGTCATGGGTTCGAATTCTGCCTCGGGATGGAGCACGCAATCCGGCAGGGACTCCGCTGCCACCGCGACATCAAGCCGGCCAACCTCCTCCTCACGCCGGCGGGTGCCCTCAAGATCGCCGACTTCGGCCTCGCGGCCATCCGAGACGAGATCATCGGCGTCGGGCCCGACCGGGCCGACGAGCCGATCCCGCTGGTCGAATCGTTCGAAGAGCAACCGATCATCTGGGACGACCCCCGAGATCAGGACGGCCAAAGCCATCCCCGCGCTCTTCCCCGGCGATCAGCCTTGCCCGAATGGACCGAGTCCACCGACCCAATCCGTGAACTCAGCGACGCTTCGACCCTGACTCCGCCCTCAATCCCGGTTCTCGCCGCGGCAGACCTGGAGTCGACGATCGACCATGTCCCGCTCAGTCGAATGGGCGTCCAGGACACGGCCATCTCCCGCCTGACGCGAACCGGCGTCATGGTCGGGACGCTCCCCTACATGGCGCCCGAACAGTTCCACGACGCCAAATCCGCCGACGTGCGCGCGGACGTCTATTCCTTCGGCATCGTGCTCTTCCAGATGCTGACGGGGAGACTCCCGTTCCGTGGCGACACCCTCGCGAAGCTGGAACGCCAGCACTGCCGGGCCGACCCACCCTCGGTCGTCCCCGCGATCCCGCGCAGGTTCGCACGCGAGGCCGTTCGGGTCGATGAAATCGTCCACCGCTGCCTGGCGAAAGACCCAGCCGACCGCTACGCGACGATCCCCGACCTCCGCCGCGCCTTGACCGAATCCCTCCGCCGGGTCGATCGCCGATTCGATCCCCGACGCTGAGAGGAATCGCCTCAGGGTACGCGCGAGTTCTTCGACCGACCACTCCCCGATCCTGGCGAAAAGCAGGCGTGACTGGCGTTCACCCAGATGCCCGAGACCCAATCGAAATGCGCGCCCTCGGCGACTCCGGGCGCTGGGGGTCACGACGCGGGCGTGCCAGGGGCCACGACGCGGTCTCGCTCCGCGGCGTCGAGCGCCTCAAGAGTTCGTTCTCGCCCGTTGCGTTGGAGGAGGATTCGACCGGTGACGTCTCGGGTCACTTCCGCGGGGCGACTCCCCTTGGGCCCTCGGATGAAGAAGGGCGGACGATCGACCTCGTCCTTCACAGTCACCCGATCGAAGTGGAGGTTCCCGGCTGGCCGGCCGACCAGGTCAGTGCCCTGCAAGTAGAGTGGCGCGAAGAACGAATCGGCCTTGGCGCAATCGCGAAAGGTCACGTCCTCCAGGTCGATCCGGATCGCATCGTACGGGTTGAATTGCACTGCCAGCCCGGACATCGCGTCGTCCTCCGCGAGAAAGCGGGCGATCTGAAGTCGACCCGGCGGCGGGTCTTTCGGCGCGCTGACGAGGTGAACGGCGTGCTGGGCGTTGCCGCGCGAGACACAGTCTTCGATCACGATTGAGACGGGCTTGGAGCGGCCGGCGAGCGACTGCGAGCAGATCTGGTAGCCGGTGCCGGAGTTGCCGCTGGCGACGCAGTGCCTCACCACGCAGTTGACGAGCACGTCGGCCGGATCGTTGGGCTCGAAATCAACGCCCGCCTGCGGAGCCGTCCCCTTCGTGTTGCGCAACAGGCAACGCTCGACCAGCAGGTTCTCGGCACTGATGACGCTGATCCCCTGGCGATGGTTGGCGTTGAAGTCGACGCCGCGGATCACGACGTCGCGGTTGGGGATCTTGTCCGGCCCGGTTCCGAGGTAGACGCCGTCGCCGCCGGTCCTTTCAATGCGAAGGTCCTCGACCCGCACTTCGCGACACCCGAGAAACACCAAACCATGCCGCCATTCTGATTTCTCGTAAGCGGCGGACTGGTAGTCTTCCTTCTCCATGCGGATGACCGGCAGCTCGCCTGCGTCCCCTTTCTCGCCGCGAACCGTCACGCGCTCGCACTGATTGAACGTGAGCAGGCAGTCGCTTTTCGCCTGGTACGAGCCTTTCAGCGCGACGAGTTCCACGCCGCTTTCAAAGACGATTTCCTGCCCGCTGACGCCGGTCAACGGCCGCGTCACCCAGGGCGACGGCTGGCGGTCGATGATCAACCGCTTGACCTTGGAGTTGATCGCTTTCTGAAGAAACGCCGTGGAATCGTGTGCGTCGAACCCCCACCACGAGGCGCGGGCTTCATGCCGGCGACCTTCCAGCACCTCGGCCACCCACTGGGGGCGTTCCGGGACCTCGCCCGCCAGCACGTTGTACGCCGGCAAAACGGCAGCCCATAATCCCACCCAGCCCATCGCGATCGATCGAAAAGGAGTGCGCATGGGCGGCAGAATAACGCGCGTCACGACGCCGATCCACTGGTCCCTACAGCCGCCCAGAACACGCACCGAAGACTCGTCAGGGACTTCGGCGCCACACCCCTGCGCTGGGTCGATCGCTGTTTCGGTCCCTAGCGCAGAGAGACTCCACGCCTTGGCGCGGAACCAACATCTGGTCGGGTCGATCAACTACCGGGGCGACCCAGCCAACAAGTAGAGCACTGAAGCGAGCGTCCGAAAGGGTAAGGCCGAAAAGAAACTGCCGATCGCCCCAACGAACAGGCCGCCCGCGACAGACACTCCCTGGACAGTGTCTCCTCGACTGATCGCGATCAGCAGGATGGCTACCCCGCCGAGGACGAAAAGCATCGAGAAGAACAAGCCGACGATTGCGACGAGGTCCCAGGCCCTTGCCGCGAAAACCAAACGACGGTGCAACCAAGGGGCCGGCCAAACGTCGCTTCCCCCAGGCGAACCGAGCGAAGCGGGCCGCTCGGGATTGATATCGATCGCTGAGAAGGGGTCTCTCACAGGATCCTTAACGGGCGGGAAGGCGACAGGCGTCGCGGTATCGATCTGCAGCTCAGGGACCCAGGCTTCCTTCTTGTCCAATTCGGTCGGCGTCGAGGCCTCTACAGAGATGGACTCCGGAACCTCGATCGATTGCTTGCACTTTGGACACCGGACGCGCTTAGCGGTTGTACCATCGGGCAGAACGAGTTTCGCACCACAGAAACAGGCGACTTTCACCACACGACTCCATGACTGAAGGCAGACCAACAAGATCGGGGACATACTAGCATTCCACGAGGCCGACGAGAGCGCCGATCGCCCGGCGAAGTATCCACAGGCCAGCCCAGGGTCCAGGGCGGACGCAACGATGAAGTCGAGTCCAGAGGGGCCCGAACCGGACGGTTCATCTAGGTCCAGGTGAGTGGACGCCACACCCTTCGTCTCTGGTCTTGTGGCCGGTCAAGTTCGAGGCGTTCTCCTTCGGGGAGCGTCGCTAGCATGAACCATTCGCGCGTCTTCACGCTCTCGATGATGGGCCGTGAGCATCCGGCCGACATCCCGCCGTTTCATCAGCCGAACCGTCTCGTTTCGGCTCCTTGCGACCCTCGCCCCCATCGGCGACAATCCCTGGCCTACCGGTTGAGTCGCAGCCCGCCCCTGGAGCAATCCGTTCCGAAGGAGCATCCGCAATGGAACGAGAACGAGCGCAGGACTTCGACCAGGAGTTGTTGGACCTCTACGACGACTACGCGCACGGCCGGATGGAGCGTCGGGAGTTCATCCGCCGGGTGGGAGCCTTCGCCGTGGCCGGAGTCACGGCCGAGGCGCTGATCGAACGGCTCAGCCCCAACTACGCGCTCGCACAACAGGTCGCGCCTGGCGACGCGCGGCTCCACACCGAATACGTCACGTACGACTCGCCGAAAGGCGGCGGCAAAATCAAGGGACTCCTCGCCCGCCCGAAGAACGGCGACGCAAAGTACCCGGCGGTCCTCGTCATCCACGAGAATCGCGGCCTGAACCCCTACATCGAGGACGTCGCCCGGCGGCTGGCGGTCGCGGGTTTCTTGGCGCTCGCGCCGGACGCCCTCACCCCGCTCGGCGGCTATCCAGGGAACGACGACCAGGGCCGGGCGATGCAGGCCAAGCGCAGCGCCGAGGAGATGACGGAAGACTTCATCGCCGGCGCCGAGTTCCTCAAGGCCCACCCGAACTCGACCGGGAAGGTCGGCGCGGTCGGCTTCTGCTTCGGCGGAGGCATGGTCAATGCGCTCGCCGTGCGAATTCCCAAGACGATCGCCGCGGGCGTCCCCTTCTACGGCCGCCAGCCCCAGGCTGCGGATGTGCCCAAGATCGAAGCCCCCCTCTTGATCCATTACGCGGGCCTGGACACGCGGGTCAACGAGGGTTGGCCCGCCTTCGAACAGGCGCTGAAGGCCTCGGCCAAGCCGTACGAGGCGTTCACGTACCCGAACGTGAACCACGGGTTCCACAACGACACGACCCCACGCTATGACAAGGCGGCGGCCGAGTTGGCGTGGGAGAGGACCATCGCCTTCTTCAAGAAGCATCTGGGCTGATGGCCCATCGCCAGGTGAAGGTCCCAACCGCTCCAACCCGTTCAAACTCCGAGGCCCTGATTCTGATGCTCTTCCTCCCTCGCGCCTTCGCCCTGGCTGCGCTGTTCGGTGTCATGCCGGTCGCCGCCGCTCACGACGAGCACGAGCCGAAGGCCGTGCCCGACGCCGAGGCCCACCGCCCGTCGGCCCTGCCGGACCGCATCATCCTGACGTTCCCCGGCGACCCGTCGCGGAGCCTCGCCGTGACGTGGCGGACCGACGACGCGGTCTCCAAGGGCCTGGCCCAGATCGCTCCGTCCGACGCCGGCCCCCGGTTCGCCGAGCGGGCGGCCACCCTGACGGCCAAGACCTTCGACCTGGACACCGACCTGGGCCATTCCCATCGCCACTCGGTCGTCTTCGGCGACCTCGCTCCGTCGACTCAATACGCCTATCGCGTCGGCGACGGCGTGAACTGGAGCGAGTGGTTCCACGTTCAAACGGCCTCGGACAAGCCCGAGCCGTTCGCGTTCATCTACTTCGGCGACGCTCAGAACGACATCAAGTCACTTTGGTCGCGGGTGATCCGCGGGGCCTACTCCGACGCGCCAAAGGCTCGTTTCATCGTCCATGCCGGCGACCTGGTCAACCGCGCCAACCGCGACGCCGCCTGGGGCGAATGGTTCGCCGCCGGCGGCTGGGTCAACGGCATGGTCCCCAGCGTGCCGGCACCGGGCAACCACGAATACGAACGACCGGCGGGCGCGGCGGCGGACTCGCCGCCGCTCCTTTCGAACCACTGGCGGCCCCAGTTCACCCTGCCGACGAACGGCCCCGCGGGGCTCGAGGAGTCGGCCTACTACTTCGACTACCAGGGCGCCCGCATCGTCGTCCTGAACTCCAACGAGAAGCAAGAGGATCAGGTCGCCTGGCTGGAGCGGATCCTGGCCGACAACCCAAACAAGTGGACGATCGCCACGTTCCACCATCCGATCTATTCGTCCGCCAAGAAGCGTGACAACCCAAAGCTCCGGGCGCTCTGGCAGCCGGTGTTCGACAAACACCGGGTTGACCTCGTCCTTCAGGGGCACGACCACACCTACGCTCGCAGCGGACTCCGCGCCTACGAGAACGTGCCCGAAGGCGTCGGCAGCCGCGAGGACGGCGGGACCGTCTACGTCGTCTCGGTGAGCGGCCCGAAGATGTACGAACTCCAGCGCGACGACTGGATGAAGCGGGCCGCCGAGGACACCCAGCTCTATCAGATCATCAGCGTCAACGGCGACCGCCTCCGCTACGAAGCCCTCACCGCCGTGGGCGATCTCTACGACGCCTTCGACCTCCGCAAGCGCCCGAGCCAGCCCAACGAGTTGATCGACCGCACCCCCAAGGACCTCCCCGAACGCCTCCGCCCCCGCCCTGCCGAGAAGGTCGGCGCCGGCGACTGAAGCCCCCGCGCCTGGCCACGCACCCACGAAGGGTTCACGTCGAACCGCTGGCCGATCGCTACGACCTCCACAAGCACAAGCCAAACCAGCATTTGCCTATACCACCTGGCTTGCCCGACTAAGGCTTCTGGCCAGACGCCGGGCCTGGACATGAGCTCGACGACCCGCCGGTCGGCCAGCGTAACCACGCCGGTGAGCTTGTGGGGGCTTGTTATTTCGAATGCGATCGATTAGAAGTCGTAGGTAATGAAGATGTAGGCGATGATGGCCTCCATTCTTCACAAACATGTCCTTGCATGCTCTGTATCGCGACATTTCTTACGACTTCGCTCGTTCACATCTCGGCGCAACTCCCAAGGAGTCCCCCCATGCGCTGCCGCACGCGCGGTTTCACTCTGATTGAATTGCTGGTGGTGATCGCGATCATCGCCGTGCTGATCGCCCTGCTGCTGCCGGCCGTCCAGGCCGCGCGCGAGGCCGCTCGCCGCAGCCAGTGCGTCAACAACCTGAAGCAGATCGGCCTGGCGCTGCACAACTACCACAGCGCCAACAACAACTTCCCGCAGGGGGCTTCAAAGAACCCCAAGAACTCGCCCGGGGACAGCGACTTGATCTGGTCGTCGTGGGGCGCCAACGCCCTCCTCCTCCCGTACCTGGAACAGCAGGCCCTGTACGCCTCGACGAACTTCTCCTGGGGCGTCAACCCTTACGGCGACCCTTGCTACTACATCAACAGCACGACGGCCAACACGAAGCTGAACGCCTTCATCTGCCCGTCGGACTCGAACGTCGGCAAGCCGAACATCAACAACTACTACGCTTCCGTCGGCACGACGACCGACTTCATGACCGTCAACTGCTGGGGCGGCATCAATCCAGCGTGCAAGGCGACCGGCTCCACGGGGCTGTTCACCTACTTCCTGACCTACGGGATGGCCGACGTCACCGACGGCACATCGAACACCGTCGCCTACTCGGAATCGCTGACGGGCAAGCCGAACGTGGGCAACGGCTATCGCGGCAACAGCACCCGCGGCGTGGCCGATCCGGGCATCGTCATGTACAACGCGGCCAGCCGCCCCGACTTGATCCTCAAGGGCCTTCAGGCCTGCGCCACGGGATTCAAGAGCAGCCTGAACATCTCCAGCGACAAGGGCCAGCTTTGGGGGTTTGGGGCGCGGGCGTACTCGCTTTTCCACACGATTCAGACGCCCAACGACAGCCAGTATTCGTTCGGCTCGTGCGAGTTCGGCTGCGACACCTGCGGTCTCGATCAGTCGTGGACTGTGGGGGCCCAGAGCAACCACTCTGGGGGAGTCAACGTCCTCTTCGCGGACGGCTCGGTCCGGTTCGTCAAGGATTCGGTCTCTCGACCCACCTGGTACGCGCTGGGGAGCCGCGACGGCGGTGAGACCGTCTCCAGCGACGCGTACTGACCCTCTCCGGAACTCACGAACCCGATTCGAGGAACCAACGCCATGCGACCAGGTCGCTCCCTCTCGCGCCGCAGTCTCCTGTTGACCGCGGCGTCTCTGGCCCTCGCCCCGCTCGCGGGCTGCGACGGAGGCTCCGTCGGCGACGGTGAGCAGGCCTCGCCGGTCGACCCTCAACAGGCCGCCATCCAGCAGAAGGCTTACGCGGACTTCGCCAAGACCAAACAAGGGGGGAAAGCCGCCCGCAAGCCCTGACCCTGCAAACCATTCGATCGCGTTTCTCACTCAGCGCGCCTCAAAGTCTGTCCCGCATCGCCCTGCCGGCCACGACGGGGGGCGACCATGCCGTCGGCCCGCAGGCCGGCGACGAACGAATCCGTCTTCCAGGGGCCGTGCGGCAAGGCCATCACCGGCCGCACGCCGCTGGGGGCCTGGCCACCGCTTCGGGCGTCCGTCCCGCGTCTTCTCGACTCATCCAGGACGACCGCCACTGGTGCAGCCCGATGATCGCGAGTCCCAGGAAAACGGTGTAGAGGATCGCCGTGAGATAGAGGGATTTGGAGATGTAGAGCGGTACGTAGATGGCGTCGACCAGGATCCAGCCCGCCCAGCTCTCCAGCCGTTTCCGGTTCAGGAGCCATTGCGCCCCCAGACTCAGCGAGGTCGTCAACGCGTCCCAGAATGACGCCGAGCCCCCAACCTGCCGGAGCACCAGCCAGAGCAGCAGGGTGAGCATCACGACGCCGACCAGCAGCGCGTTCAGCTCTCCGGCGCCAGCCCGCGTGATGCGGAGCGAACGGCCGTCATTGCCGCCGTGAAGCCAAAGATACCAGCCTCGGGCGCAGAGGATCAGATAAACGCCCTGCAGACCCGCGTCGGCGAACAGCCCGGCGCGCAGGAAGACGACGCCGAAGGCGGCCACGTTCACCAGGCCGATCGGGAAGTTCCAGACGTTCTCCTTCACCGTCAGCCAGACGCAGGCCGCTCCGGTGACGAACGAGGCGCACTCCAGCCAGGTCGCCGCGCCCCTCAGCCCCATCACAAGCGCCAGCAGGACGGCCGCACCGATAAGGATCGCCGCCGCCCGTCTTTCTCCCCTTCCCATCGGCATCCACGACGCTCCGCCAGGCTCATCCCAGGTCGGCGTATTTCAGAATGCACGCCAGCATACCCGGGAATCGACGTTCGAGGTCGGGGCGGAGCGAGACGAAGCAGCGCGTGCCGTCCTTGCGATGATCGATGACCCCGGCAAGCCGCAGAGTCTTCATGTGGTGGCTCAACGTCGAGGCGCAAACGTCGACGTCGAAGTCACCCCAGGCGTGCTCGACTCCGTCCGAGAGCCGGCCGACGATCGCCAGCCGCACCGGGTCGCTGAGCGCGGCGAGGACGCTGCAAAGCGTCGTCTCCTCGATTTTCGGATGCGACAGTTGCCTCACCGGGACGCCTCCCTAGAATGTTCGACGTTCGACGAACATCGAACGAAGCCCGCGGAGGGCAGACTTCTGAATCTTAGCATCCCACCCGGCGAAGACCATCGCGGCCGGGGAATCGCCCCTGGAGAATCGACGACATGCCCGGACTGTTCGACCCGATCCGCGCCGGCGAGTTCGACCTGCCCAACCGCATCGTCATGGCGCCGCTCACGCGATGCCGGGCCGTCGGCGGGAGCCGCGTGCCGAACGCGCTCATGGCCGAGTACTACCGACAGCGGTCGGCCGCCGGGATGATCATCACGGAGGCGACGTCCGTCGACCCGATGGGCGTGGGCTACCCGGACACGCCGGGCATCTGGTCCAAAGAGCAAGTCGAAGGCTGGAAGGGCATAACGACGGCGGTCCACGAGGCCGGCGGGCGTATTCTCCTCCAACTCTGGCACGTCGGGCGGATCTCGCACTCGGTCTATCTCGACGGCAAGCCCCCGGTCGCGCCCAGCGCGGTCCAGCCGGCGGGGCACGTGAGCCTGATCCGGCCCATCACCCCCTACCCAACGCCCAGGGCCCTGGGACGCGAGGAGATCCCCGGGATCATCGAGGCCTATCGCCGGGGGGCCGAGAACGCCCAGAAGGCCGGGTTCGACGGGGTCGAGATCCACGGGGCCAACGGCTACCTGCTCGACCAGTTCCTCCAGGACGGCTCGAACCACCGCGAGGACGAGTACGGCGGCCCGATCGAGAACCGCGCCCGGTTGATGCTGGAGGTGACCGACGCCGTGGTCTCGGTCTGGGGCCGAGGCCGCGTGGGCATGCACCTGGCCCCCCGTGCCGACGCCCACGGCATGGGCGATTCCGACCTCGTCGCCACATTTGAATACGCCGCTCAGGAGCTGGGCAAGCGAGGCCTCGCCTTCCTCTGCACCCGGGCCAGGCAGCTCCAGGACGGCCTGGGAGCGCGACTCAAGACCGCGTTCGGCGGGGTCTACATCGCCAACGAGAAGCTGACCAGGGACGCAGCGGAAAAGCTGATCGAGACGGGGGAGGCCGACGCCGCCGCGTTCGGCATCCCGTTCATCGCCAACCCCGACCTGGTCCACCGATTCGCGCTGAACGCCCCCCTGAACGAGGCCGACCCCAGCACGTTCTACGCCTCCGGCCCCGCCGGCTACACCGACTACCCCGCACTGGAAGGCCTCGCCGAGGCCGTCTGACGAGCAAACTCAGCGTCAAAGCCCGGCCAGGAGTCCGCTCCTGGCCGGCCTCAGTCTTGGCCTCGCATGCCACAATGCGACGATTCTCGGACACCTCCGATTTTCCGCTCAAGGAAATAGAACTGACACCGATTTTCCAATGCGACGATTCTCGGACACCTCCGATTTTCCGCTCAAGGAAATAGAACTGACACCGATTTTCCCGCAAGGAAATAGAACTGACACCGATTTTCCCGACACCCGCAAGGAAATAGAACTGACACCGATTTTCCCGCACAAGGAAATAGAACTGACACCGATTTTCCCGCGCACAAGGAAATAGAACTGACACCGATTTTCCCGACACCGATTTTCCCGCTCAAGGAAATAGAACTGACACCGATTTTCCGTTCCGCAGGCCACAATGCGACGACTCTCGGACACCTCCGATTTCCCCCCCCTTCAAGGAAATAGAACTGACACCGATTATTGCTCCAAGGAAATAGAACTGACACCGATTATTGCTCCTCGATTTCCCCCCCTTCAAGGAAATAGAACTGACACCGATTATTGCTCCATTCAAGGAAATAGAACTGACACCGATTATTGCTCCTCCTAGGAAATAGAACTGACACCGATTATTCGGCTCTAGGAAATAGGACTGACACCGATTATTCGGCTTAACTTCGTGGCATTCAAGGATGTCCCCGTCGTCCCTCCCCCCAAGATGATGGTTGAGCGCCCGTCGACTCGGTCGCGAGGCCAAATCAATCGAAAGGCCAGAAAAGACGAGAGATCCTACTCAAGCTCCGCGATCCGCTCGGCCAACTTACACCGAAATCGCTCGACATCGGCATAGAACATGGGTCTTCGCTCTTCGACCCATCCGGCCTTTTCAGCGACAGCGGGAAGGTCTAGAGCCATCTCATCCATCAGTTTGCTCAGAAGTCGAAGCGTATCTAAAGACAAGGGGTAGAAAAACCATGCACCAATACGGTCAAAAAACTCTTCCTGAGCTATCAACGCCTCCATTTCAGCGTTGCCAGGCAATCGGTCGCTCACGTACTTAAATATGATCGAGATAGTTGCGGCGCGAGCAGGAAATGGATTGCCATCGGAAAACGACACAGAATCACTCATAATCACCCCCTGGTTCTTGCATTTATTCCACCTTCTCCGGAAACTTCGACAGCGGCACTGCAACCTGGCAAGGTAGGTAAAAGGGTAGGTAAAAGGGGACATTGCTAAAAAAGGGTAGGTAAAAGGGGACATTGCTAATATTCATGGTAAAGGTAGGTAAAAGGGGTAGGTAAAAGGGGACATTGCTAAGGGTAGGTAAAAGGGGACATTGCTAATATTCATGGTAAGCCGTGGAACATAGGACAACGTACGATCAAAAGAAAGGAGCTAGGGAATGCCGCGGGTCGAGCCTCACTCGGCGGCTACTGTTACCATGTGATCAACCGTGGGAACGCGCGGGCTGAGGTT